>CAIYTD010000203.1 GCA_903928955.1 Oligoflexia bacterium
AAATTTATAATTCAGATTTTTATTGTAATTTTAAGAATGAAAAAAAATAAAATTACTCAATTAATAGAAAGAGAAATGGCGCATCAATCCCTTTTAGACTTTCCAGTCATTATTATTTTTTATGTGCCTTATCAGTACTTAGATCGAGTACCAAATGATTACGAAGCATGTTTATTTAAATGAATTAAAGGAAAAAAACGTTATTCTTATTGAGTAATCTTTCTCAGTTGACTGGATCTACCCAGGTCGATTTAGACCCAGACTCATTCTCATTTACTTTATGAGATAATATAATGGGAGCTAAAATTATGTTGAGAAGTAAAATAATTTCCCTATTGCGTTTCGTCTGCATTACTTCTACTTTGCCCTCTTGTGGACAGTTGATTCTTCACTTGTCTCCTGTGATGAACATCACAGTTCGTAGTGCTAGTCTCTCCTCGAATATCTTTACTTTATCTAGAAACTCAGGTCCTGTTGGAACAATTCTTACTCTTACTGGAGCTGACTTTTCAAGTGCTCAAACTTTCAGTATAGGAAATACTGCGGGAATCATTCTTTCCTATTCTTCTACTTCTCTGATTGGATTCGTCATGCCTGGAAGTACGTCTGGAATAGTCACTGTTATGAATGCAAATACGACAACCATTTCTTCCTTTCAATTATTTACTGTTACTGCAACTGGAGTTCCCCTGGTACAGCAAGGCGCAAAGCTTCTAGCGAGTGACTCCTTTGGATCGCCTAGCCAAGGTACTTCCGTGAGCATCAGTGCAGATGGAAATACCGCGATCGTTGGAGGAAGCAATGATAACAGTAATATTGGCGCAGCCTGGGTGTTTGTTAGAAATGGAACTACTTGGTCTCAGCAAGGTCTAAAATTAACTGGTAGTGGCGCTACTGGAGCAGCCTACCAGGGAGCTAGTGTTAGTCTCAGTGCAGATGGAAATACCGCTCTCATTGGAGGATCCTCTGATAGCGGCAATACAGGTGCAGCTTGGGTATTTACTCGAAGCGGTTTTACTTGGACTCAGCAGGGGGCAAAACTAGTTGGCGGTGGCTCGTCCGGAGCATCCCATCAAGGCATTGCTGTCAGTCTCAGCGCAGATGGAAATACCGCTCTGATTGGGGGGTTTGGTGATAACTTTTTTACAGGTGCAACTTGGGTATTTATTAGAAATGGCTCTACTTGGACTCAGCAAGGTTCAAAACTAGTGGGCAGTGTGGCTTCCGGAGCATCCAGCCAAGGCGCGAGTGTCAGCCTGAGCGCAGACGGCAATACCGCCCTCATTGGTGGATCTGGTGATAATGGCAGTATCGGTGCAGCTTGGGTGTTTACTCGAAGCGGTTCTCTTTGGACTCAGCAGGGTGGAAAACTACTTGCCAGTGACTATTCTGGAACAGCACAACAAGGCTATTCTGCTAGACTCAGTGCAGACGGCAATACCGCTCTGATTGGGGGATCTGGTGATAACGCTAGTACCGGTGCAGCTTGGGTATTTACGCGAAGCGGTTCTACTTGGACTCAGCAGGGTCTAAAACTAGTGGGTAGTCTCCCTTCTGGAGCAGCTAGCCAAGGTACTGCTGTCAGCCTGAGCGCAGACGGCAACACCGCCCTCATTGGGGGATCTGCTGATAACGGCACTATCGGTGCAACTTGGGTGTTTACTCGAAGCGGTTCTACTTGGACTCAGCAAGGTGCAAACCTGGTGGGTACTGGATACATTAATGATGGCTTTAACTATGTACATCAAGGCGATGCTGTCAGCCTAAGTGCAGATGGAAGTACCGCGCTCGTCGGGGGATGGTCGGACAACACTAATCTAGGTGCAACTTGGGTGTTTACTCCTTGATCGTAAATTTTAGATATCTAAAATTGACAACAGCCCCAAATTGGCAGAGGCCAATTAACTTAGCTCTTGGGAATAAAGGAACTGGCATCGATTGAGGTCTACAGGTTGATTGCTTGATAGCGGCAAAAAAAAATCTAACTGCCACGCCTGGGTTTTTTGGGCTTGTCGGTTAGTCGTCTTGTCCCACGGAGGATAAACTCGCATGGCTCGTTTGCCCCCTTTTCCTCTTATTGAAACAATATCTTGTTTGACTAGAACGGATTTTGGAAATACAAATTGCCCAAAAAAATTACCCTTGCGAGTGCTTACGATAAAAAAATCAACTGGATCAGAATCCTCAAAAGGCTGAATGGGACCATCGCCGATTCGTTTCCATAAAGTTACAAATTGGCCGACCTTTGTGGGGGTAATTTTAGCAACCCGGAATCTCACCTCTTGAGCGTTCAGTTCGAAGGTGTAAGCGCCGTAATCTGTGCTTTCCTTCTCCTGGACAGGTGAAGTGCAATCGTACCCGCACGGGCGATACAAAAGGTCAAAGGCGCTAGTCAGATCTGGGTGAGTAGATGGATGCACCATGGCCATTTCTTATCAGAAGTAACGCCCTTGAGAAACCTTAAAAAACTTGTTATTTTTTAAGCTGAAATCGAGCACCTTTAAGATTATCAAATTCCCCACATATGCATTCCACCCAGCTGAATAAAAACCTTTCCCGACCAGGGATTTCCCCCATACGTTGCATTAAATGCGCCAGGTACTACGGTTTCAGTAACCGATCCGCCTACTCCAACTTCTGCTCCTCCTACTGAGGCTAGTCTATGAGTATAGCCCAGTGTAAAGGCGGCGACCCATAAACCCTGGTTTGGATCTGAGACTGTCGGAATAGCGAGTTCTGCTCCGGTTCTTTGAAGTAGCTCGATACGGCCCCAAATTCTGGGACTATCTCCTCGAAATAAGAATTCTTCAGCAAAGGATGATAGGTATGAGGCGTGGTCATATTGGGTAACTAAGCCGTAGATGAATGTATTTTGGAATATCCAATGGGAAGATATGGGAAGTGTTGTATAGACCGAACCTGAATAACGATTTTCAAAGACGATATCAGGTTCATCGTGCTCCGGAGCATTTACTCTAGAGAGCGATGCCATCGCCATCCAGCTAGGAGAAAACTCTTGGATATATCGAAATGAAAATGAATCGGGTGTGGCCAGGGGAAGATCAATATTTGTAGGTTCGGGTTCGGCGCCGTGATAGGCAGAAGCTTCAAATCTATTGTTGCCGAGCTTAAGAGAAGCGCCAATTACAGTGCTAGAAATATGACCAACGTCTTGTCCGATGTGGTGACCTAAGGGAGCGTCGGAATTGATGATTCCTGTAGGGCGGTGCATGAAAGCTACAGGCCCGTCCGTAGTTTCTCCTCTGGGAGCAAAGAAAAATTTGACGTGATTTTTGTTCTGACCAAGTGAAATCGTGTCTGAAAATGTAATTCCCATGATAGGTGAACTATGAGGATGTTGAGCATCCATAAAGGGGAGTCCCTGCTGATTCCGCTCACCGATTTGCAGTAGAAGTGGGTACCCGTTAGTCGGAACAGTCCATTTTTCTCCTGTTAACATCAAATCCAAATTGAAATAGTGATGGTCTCCTACAGTCGTTCCAACGTCTCCCATGATCATGTGAGTAGATGCGTAGTCACTTCTCCCTCTGGGGCCTGTCTGCGCTATTCGGCTACCGAAAATATTCCCATGCACCATCAGCATTTTCATGGGCATTCCTGCCATTGGTAAAGGCATACACATTCCCATGCCGACGTCCCATACGCTCATTTCTCCGCAGTCTGAAGGTGTTTGCCAAAGTGTATTTGGCCCCATCATACTTGTCATATCCGTATTATCTATATTAACTATTGGCGCACTCTCTAGATATTGATTAGCTTCAGAAGCGTCTGCCCAACTGGAAGAAATTCCTAATAAATAAGAAAATAAGATGCCTATATTTTTCATAAATTAAATTCTAATTGAAATTAAACCCATGAGAGCCATTCCAGCCATAATAAGATCTTCAAAGAGGGTGATCTTGGTCATAGGGAGTTTAAATGCAGTTCCTAAGCAGGCGCATTCGATTTTATTTTTCTTGAGCAAGCTTTTTGCGACACCCATGCTACTGACTGACATAACAATGAGAGTGGCTAGATGGGTGTTCCACAGTGCTGACCCATTTAAATAAGCGATTCCTAGACCTAATTCAATAAAGGGGTAAATCCACGCATATATTGGAATCGCCTTCGCGATAATATCGTAAGTTTGGTAAGCGTTCGCAAATCCTCTCAAGTTAAGAAACTTGAAAAATGAGAAGACAATAAAAAATCCTCCCATGAAATGGATCATCATTCTCATTCCTTGCAAGTTTCCTTGCTCTATTTCAGCCAAAACCGTTCCACCCATCAGGTAAATGAGGATTAAAATAAGTGGATAATAGACCACCAGACCCTGGTGAGTTTGCTCTTGAGTGGAAGATTTAGGGTGGAATTTATTATCTAGATAGTTCGTCGGGTGAGAAAGAAAGGATTTTCGGCAGTGTTCCGAACAAAAGAAATAGTTTTTGTTTTGAAATGCAGTTGTTAACTTGAAACTGTCTTCAATTTCCATTCCACAAACAGGATCAATATGTAAAGAGTTGGGTAAATTAGGTTGTGCTAAATGTGAGGAATTCATAAGGCGTCTCCTTTTTTAATTATACTCCCTCCTGGGTATATTAGGTTGACGATATGTCAGAATTATTTCCCAGCCTTGTTCACGGTGAATTTAATGGAAAAATAGTCTTTGTTTTGAGGTAAATCCTCACTGGAGCCCGTATTTTCATTTTAAAAAAAATTGCTATGCTCGATTTTCAAGAAGGAGAACTGAGGGTGGACTACTGAAATAGGCTCCAAAATCAATCCTGGTGAGACTTTTGGCTCGATTTTGAACTCCCATGGCATTGGAAAAGTTTTTCCTTGCAAGATCAGAGGCAAAATAGTTTC
>CAIYTD010000204.1 GCA_903928955.1 Oligoflexia bacterium
GCAATGTTACCTTAATTCTTGGACTGAGGAGCATTTTATTGCTGAGCTCGAAAAACCGTACAGTCAATTTCTCGTATTGACGGATGATGAAACGGATTCGAAAATTTTTGGATATCTTATTTTTTGGTATCTTTTTGATGAGTGCCAGATCCTGAATTTGGCTGTAGATTTACCTTATCGAGGGCTCGGGTTTGCTAAAAAGATGCTCTATAAATCCATTCAATTAGCAGATCAAAAAGGAATCAAGAAAGTGGTTTTGGATGTGCGGAAGTCGAATCATCCGGCTATTCAACTTTATCAGGGCTTGAACTTTGTGATCACTCATATTCGAAAAAGTTTTTATTCTAATGGGGAAGACGCTTATCAGATGACCCTTTTATTGTCTGAGAATTCAATCTTTTTTTAATGGACGATTTAAATTCTGGGTATGTGTGGTGGACTCTTAGGCAAGTGTCGATTATTTAAACATAGCATTCTTTAATAGGGTTCATTTTAAATATGTTGTTTAAATAAAATTTATTGTCTTATATCTATGTAATATTTACGATTTAAAATGATAGTTTAAAAATATCGCTCATGAACTCTCTTGCAGGCATATTACTTGCTTAGCTGTAAAATAATAAGTGACAGAATGAATGTCATAATGGGAATGATTATAATGAGAGTTTTTTTAAAGCTGAAAGCGTTGAGTTTATTTTCTTTTTTTCTTTTTTCATTAACCGCTTGTGGAACAAAAGCTGAAAATGAGAGTCAACCACCCTTTATTGCAAGTATTACTCCGAGTATGGGATCTAATGGAACACTCGTAATGATAAAAGGGAATACCTTTAGCAACAATTCTCAGGTAAGCATTGGTGGTGTTTCGTGTCCTACCATCCAAGCGGACTTGAATCAGATATTTTGTACTGTTGGAACTATTTTTTCTCATTCTGCTGTCGATGTCGTAGTGACTAATGGGGACTCACAGTCTAGTACACTTAAGAATGGATTTACCTCTAATATTTTTGCAAAGATAAGTACACCCCATTCGAATGGTTTAGGCTTATCGTCTTCGCCAGAGATTCAGAGAATTTCTCCTAATCATGGCCCCATTCAAGGTGGTACTAGAGTGTTAATTAAGGGCAGCTCGCTTAGTTCTGTGATTATGGTTACTATTGGTGGTCGACCATGCACAAGTATTCAATATTCTTTTCCTGATCTGACTTGTACAACTCCTGATGGGGATGCAGGCCCAGCTTCTGTAGTAGTGGCAAATTCAGAGAGTTCCGTAACCGTAGAAATCGGCTACTTTTATCTCAATTAAATAAACAGAAAGAATGATTTATTATGTTCAGAAAAAATATTTTTATTACTATTATTTTGAGTAACTTTTTTTTAACTCAAACTGCTTTTTCAATCGAATCTAAAGTGATTCTAGACGAAATGAATCCTAGAACTCAACGAATTGACCAAAAAATTGATGATGACGAAATTATTGACCTCACTCAAAAATCGAAAGAAAATGTCGAGCACAAGGAAAAAATGGAAATCCAAACAAAAAATAAAAATGTGCTCGGATACACGCTTATTTCTTTAGGTACTGGTGCCCTTGTGGGAGGTACCATTTTAGCTATTAATGGAATGGCTGGATCCTGCAAAGTGAAAAATATGCAGGGCGATTGTGTCAGTAGAACAGTAGATTCTGGAGCGATAGCAATCGGAAGTGGCTTAGGAATCATTGGCGGTGCTGTACTCTCGTTGGGCATAATGGAGTTAATCGGCGTTCATCCTGAATCTGAACAAAATAAGACTGCTACTTCTGGGCAGGCATCAATAAAATCTAAAATAAAATTTAATAGCGTTAATGTAACTTATAACGAAAATTCTAAAGATTTTTCAGGAGGTTTAAAATGGATCTTTTAGGAATCAATAGGGGTCTGCCTTTAGCTCTTATAATCGGAGTCTTACTGCCTGTCTCAGGATTTGCAATCGATTATGAATCGAAGATCCCTCATGATAAAATTTGTATGGTCGATGCGATCTCTTCCAATGGGGAAATATACTTACAGTGCAAAGATACGAAGAGTGTTCTTAAAACAACGGTTGAACTACCTACTTTGAGTGAATTTGAGCCCACTTCTAATACGAAGATAGCTGTCGAGAGGGGGAAGAAATTTGCGGGACTTAAAGCTACGTGGGCCATGTTAGATAGTTCTTTCGGGAGCAGATCCTATATCCTTCTTAATTTCAATGCAGATCTAACGCTCATCACTGGAGCAAGTATGTATATAGGGGGAGGCGGGAGTAAAAATGACCGCAAGAAATTGGACCTTTAAACTCCTATTGTTTTTATTTTTATTGCCCCAAGTCGCCCGGACGCAATCCTGGGAGCTGAAGTATGTTGATTTATATGAAAAAATTCAACACTCGGTTGTTAATGTTTATGCCTTTACTGAAACGAGTGATGAACTGAGCCAGAGAACATTAAATGAGCGGGATGCAATTGTGCTCAAGGGACACTATAGTGCTGGAACCGCCTTTTTTTCGAATGATGAGGTGCATCTCATCACTAATGCTCATGTCATTGAAAATGCTAAATCTATTTTCATTCAACATGGAGGTAAGAGTCTGTACCGAACTGAACTGATTGGTAAGGAGCCAGACTTTGATATTGCTGTTTTAAAAATAGTTGCTGGTGGTTTTGGTAAACCACTTGTTTTTGGTAATTCTAAAAAAACAAGGATAGGGGAGTGGGTCGGAATTTTTGGAAATCCATTGGGAATCGGAACCAGTTTCGCACACGGTGTGATTTCGGCCAAGGGTAGAGTTTTTAATTCTGGAAAGTTTGATAATTTTATCCAAATTTCAGCAGGTATTAATCCAGGCAATTCAGGAGGCCCGTTAGTTAATCTTTCTGGTGAAGTCATTGGAGTCGTGTCACGTAAAATGGTCGGACGGGGTGTCGAAGGAATAGGTCTAGCAATCCCATCTAGTTTTGTTCAACCCATCGCAGAACAAATCATCTCTCAGGGATACTATCAGCGACCTTGGTTTGGTTTTGTGATCAGAGATTTACCTTTGAAAGAAAGTAAGTCCATTTCACAGGATTGTATGATTCAAATAGAAGATACAAATGAGAATTCTCCTGCTCGAC
>CAIYTD010000205.1 GCA_903928955.1 Oligoflexia bacterium
GATTAAAAGAATTACCACCCTACTTATTTGCAAAAATAGATAAAATAAAACAAGAGGAGATTAAAAAAGGCAAAAAAATTATTTCATTAGGAATTGGAGATCCCGATCTACCAACACCTTCTTTTATTATCGATCGACTCATCTCTGCAGTAAAAAAAACGGAAAATCACAAGTACCCTTCCTACTGGGGTATGATCGAATTCAGAAAAGCGATCTCTCGCTGGTATAAAAATCGCTTCGATGTTTCACTGAATCCAGAAAGTGAAGCTCTCGCATTAATCGGCTCTAAAGAAGGTATAGCTCACATTCCTCTGGCATTCCTAAACCCAGGCGACGCAGCACTGATTCCTAGTCCTGGCTATCCAGTTTACCACTCAGCAACTACTTTTGCGGGGGGTATCCCACTTTCCTTCGCTTTATTAGAAAAAAATAATTTTCTTCCTGATTTTTCGGAACTCGAGAAACTAGTAAAATCAGGGTCGAAAGTAAAACTTCTCTTTTTAAATTATCCCAATAACCCGACCTCAGCCTCAGCGAGCTTGGAATTCTTTCAAGAAATAGTCAAATTTGCTAAAAGGCATCAAATCATTGTCTGTCACGACAACGCTTATTCTGAAATCTATTTTGATAATAAAAAGCAGCCTAGCTTTCTACAAGTTCCTGGAGCGATAGATGTAGGCTGTGAATTCCATAGTCTTTCCAAAACTTTTAATATGACAGGATGGCGTGTTGGATTTGTTGTAGGAAATTCTAAAGTAATAGAAGGTTTGGCCCGAATCAAGACAAACATAGATTCAGGTATTTTTAATGCCTGCCAAGAAGCTGGAATCGAAGCTCTCGATCATTCTGAACCCTTCTGCTCGGAGCTTCGTGCGATTTACCAAAAACGAAGAGATGTCCTATTACCCGCTCTCCAGAACCTAGGATTAAGTTGCAATACTCCAGACGCAACTTTTTATGCTTGGGCTCGCCTGCCCCTAGGACATTCATCCGAAGAGTTTGTACTCCATTTAATTCGAACCCATGGCATCGTTTCGACACCAGGAAACGGATTTGGTCAACAGGGAGAGGGTTATGTACGATTCACCCTCTGTTCTGACATTTCACTATTAAAACAAGTTGCAGAAGCACTCAAGGCATCGGTATAAGAAACTATGAATATCTACATCTGCATCAAACAGGTTCCAGATACTGAAACAAAAATTAAACTCAATAGCGAACAAAGCGGAATAGATACCACTGGAGTGAAGTGGATCATTTCCCCGTATGACGAACTCGCTATAGAGGAAGCCTTACGTCTCAAAGAAAAAAATACGGGGAGTACTGTTACTGTACTTTCATGCGGGCCAACACGCGTTGTAGAGGCGATTCGAACTGCTCTTGCAATGGGTGCAGACAGCGGAATTCATGTAGATCTTCCTGAAACAGCAGATAATAATCTGATTGCCAAAGCCCTTGCTGGGGCCTTTAAAAAGGAAACAAAAATAGATATCATCTTTACAGGAAAAGAATCCATTGATGACGGTGCTGCGCAAGTCAGTCAACTGATTGCAACTTATCTTGACATCCCTTATATCACTGTTGTTCTCAATATCGAGTACAGCCCTCAAGGGGTAAAATGTAAGCGCGAAATTGAAGGAGGCGCTTTTGAAATAGTGGAAGCTCCTTTTCCGCTTCTGGTTGCCACTCAAAAGGGACTGAATGAGCCACGCTACGCAAGCCTACCTAATATTATGAAAGCTAAGAAAAAGGAGGTAAGGGTGCTTAAGATGGCGGATGTTGAAGTCTCTGCAGCAGACCAGAAAATTCGCTTTAAGAATTTCCAACTTCCACCCCCCAAACAAGCAGGGAAAAAAATTCCTGGAGACCCTCACTCACAGGCGAAAGAACTTGTCCGTCTTTTACATGAAGAAGCAAAGGTGGTCTGAATATGGCTAAAGTTATTATCATTGCAGAACAACGTGACGGGCGTCTAAAAAAATCTACTTTTGAACTCTTAAGTGCTTCATCTGCAGCGGGAAATGAAACTCAGGCAATCTTGCTAGGGGATGGAATTACCGACTTAGCAAAGGAGCTGGGCCATTATGGTGCGCAGACAGTTCACCTGATACAGAATCCAGCCCTTAAGTTCTATACCGCTGAAGCTTATTCTATTGAAATTATTAAGATTCTTAAATCCAAAAACCCAGATATTATTTTAGCAAGCCATACTCCATCGGGACGTGATCTCCTGCCGCGAATTGCAGCTCAACTAGGAGTAGGGCTCGCTAGTGACTGCACCCAACTGAGTTTCGAAGGAAATAAAATTAAGGTACGCAGACCAGTCTATGCTGGCAAAGCCACAGTAGAAGTAGAGTTTATTGGACCAGGGCCCCAGGTTGCAACCGTACGTCCCAATGCCTTGGGCGGTGCAAAGCTCAATACAAATCAAACTGCCGAAATCATTTCTATTACAGCCAGTTTAGGCACCCTAAAAACAAAAGTCACTGATGTTGTCCGCGGCGTAAGTGGCCGACCAGATGTAACAGAAGCTGCTATCGTTGTTTCAGGCGGAAGATCCCTAAAGAATGCTGAAAATTTTAAATTACTTGAAGAAATGGGAGATGTATTGGGAGCGGCCGTGGGCGCCTCACGGGCAGCTGTAGATGCGGGCTTTCGTCCTCATCGAGATCAAGTAGGCCAAACTGGAAAAGTTGTTTCTCCGACTTTGTATATTGCCTGTGGAATTAGTGGAGCTATCCAACACCTTGCTGGAATGCGTACTTCAAAAGTGATTGTAGCTATTAATTTAGATCCAGAAGCACCTATTTTCCAAATTGCCGATTATGGAATTGTTGGCGACCTCTTTTTAATCGTTCCGCTTTTGAAGGATGAGTTTAAAAAAATAAAAGACGAACACAATTAATAGGACAGTAAACTTATGACATGGCAAACTTTCTTATTTCTGGGTGTAGCTGGTTCAGCTTTTGGATATTCAAGTTACCGTTTTAAAATTCTAATCCAAATGATGAACAATCACCAAGGAAAAGCATACCGTTTAGATCATATTCCTAAACGGATTTTGACAACTATTTCAAATGTTCTAGGCCAAAAGGCGGTACTCAGAAAAAAATCAGCTGGGCTGATGCACGCAACTATTTTCTGGGGATTCTTAGTAATCACATTGGGCACGTTAGAGCAATTTACAACCACAGTATACCAAACAGCGAATTTTCAATTTATTGGAATCCATGCATATTCGGCGCTTGTTTTCATGGAAGATTTTTTTACATTTGCAGTACTCCTTGCAATTGGGTTTGCGTGCTATCGCCGTTATATTATACGCCCCGAAAGCTTAGGGAAATCAAAAGACGCCAATATTGTTTTAACCTTAACAGGTTCACTCATGGTTTCTATTCTTTTAATGAACGGCTTTCATATTTTGGGCGACAATCCCTGGTATCAGGGAGCAATGCCGATCTCGAATATCATAAGCCACTTATTAAGTTATCTCGCTCTAAGTTCAGAGACTAGCGGTCACATCAGCACATTATTCAAATGGTTACACATGATGATCGTTTTAGGATTTGCTATTTATATTCCTAGTTCCAAACATCTTCATATCGTAGCAGCTGGGCCTAATACCTTTTTAAAAACTCTAACACGAGAAAAGGCGATGGCTCCCATTAACTTTGAAGACGAGACTACAACTCAATATGGCACAGCAAAAGTTACAGATAGGAGTTGGAAGGACGTCCTAGACTACTATTCATGTACAGAATGTGGCCGTTGTCAAGATGTCTGCCCTGCCTATAATACTCAAAAGCCACTTTCACCTAAAATGCTGATTTTAGACTTAAAAAATAATATGTATCGTAATAAAGATAAAATTCTCGAACGCAAATTCGATGAAGTTTCTCACGTCATAGATGATAATGTTACTGAAGATGTCATTTGGGCTTGCACTTCCTGCCGAGCATGCGAAATTGCATGCCCAGTATTTATAGAGCACACGGACAAGATTTACGACATACGCCGAAATTTAGTCATGATGGAATCAAAATTTCCTACTGAAGTTCAAACTGTCTTCAAAAATATGGAGAATAATGCTAGCCCGTGGGCCTTTAGCGCATCCGACAGAGCAGCTTGGGCCGAAGGATTATCTATTAAAACAATGTCAACCGACTCAAACGTAGATGTTCTACTTTGGGTAGGATGTGCCGGCTCTTATGATGATAGAAACAAGAAGGTCCTCCGAGCATTTGCTAATGTTCTAAAAAAAGCGGGAATAAAATTTGCGATTCTTGGAACTGAAGAGCAATGTACAGGAGATCCAGCCCGAAGAATCGGGAATGAATATCTATTCCAAACCCTAGCAAAGGCTAACATAGAGACCCTCAATCGCTATCAGGTTAAAAAAATTGTTACCGCTTGTCCTCATTGCTTTAATACTCTGAAAAATGAATATAAGGACTTTGGAGGACTCTACGAAGTGCATCACCATTCACAGTTCTTAGCTCAGCTTATTAACGAAGGAAAAATCAAACCAACTAAAACTTTAGATGAAACTGTAACATTCCATGATAGCTGTTATTTAGGACGTTGGAATAATATCTATGATCAACCTCGAAACGTGATTCAATCCCTTCCAGCTGTGAACTTAGTGGAAATGAAAAAAAATCACGATGAAAGCATGTGCTGCGGCGCGGGAGGCGGTCGAATGTGGATGGAAGAAAAAATCGGAAAACGCATCAATGTCACTCGTATAGAACAAGCTTTAGATACTCGAGCGGGCATCGTTGCCTCTTCTTGCCCCTTCTGTATGACTATGATGACAGATGGATTAAAAACAAAGGAAATGCAAGATAAGGTCAAAGTTCTCGATATTGCAGAATTAATAGATCAATCTACTTCCTAAGTCACAGATTAAATTAGTGAATCATCTATAATCAAATTTTAATTTCATTATAGATGATTCAGACTTAAAGACACTCGTAGATGATAAACTTATTTTGAAATTTTTTCTGACTTTGGGGTATTTTCGGGAGTGGGAGGAAGAAAATCTTTATGCTGAGAAATAAAGCGCTTTAATGCTGTATTTATGATTTCAGAACAAGTTAATTTAATATGCTTTTCCATTAAAATCAGCTTCTCCGCACTATCTAGCTCAAATTCGATTTCGATTTTTTTCGTAGAACCTTTAAGCTTGTAATCGTCAAGCATATATATTCTCCTTGTAGTTTTCTATGAGCATCTTAATGCTCTACCATAAGAATTCAATGAATTCGAAACTATTAAGAAATAGAATGCCCCCTCAATAGATCTTTTACAACCCCGTACATCACTCTTGGCAAAGACTCCAATTCATCTACTTCGTGGAGAACACCATGACCCTTTCTAGCCAGTTCACGACATAACTCCAAACTTGCTCGTTCAGCTCCCATCTTGAGAACGACTAAATGACCAAAGCGACACGCTAAGTACGCTGGATCTCTCCCTGCAGTATACTTTCCATCTGTTAACAATACTACAGACGCAGGCTTTCCCTGTCCCCCTATTTGAGCGATTTGTACGAGCCTAAGTGCAGCCTTTATACCCTCCTCCAAATGAGTATATCCTTGAGCCGGGACATCTAAAAATCTCTCGATTAACATCTGAAGCGAAATTTTTTCATCGGGATTTTTCAAAACTTTCGCTTCATTTTCGAAGGCTACTATTCCAATCGGATCATCTGGAAACTCTAAAAGTACTACAGCCAAGGCGACTGCCGTTAAAGCAAGCTTTTCACCTGTCATTGATAGACTTGTATCTACACTAAAAACAAGAGACTGCCGCCGCCGAACGGTATAGCTCATCCAAATATCCTGAGCGGTAACAGAATAATCTAATAATGAACTGCCACCATCCTGATCGAGAATATCCACTACGGCGAGTGGAGAATGATCTAGAGTTTCGTCTAAATCCAAATCGGTATTTTCAGCATATACAGGAAGATCAGATAAAATTCCAAGCCTCTGCTCCATCGGATGAACTACTGACCCAAGAATTTCCTGTGCTTTGTCGAGTATGGCAAGCGCAGAGATACGGCGTAAATACTTCCATTTCTCTCTTAATGAGCGGATCGATTTAAACTCATGATAACGAGTAGCAATATCCCACGAACTCATCCCTTGAAGATCAGCACTGGGTTGATCTAAAACTTCGGGCGCTAAAAAAAAAGAGGGATCACTTTTAGGAAGAGGCGGAGTAGCATCGAAAACACTACGATAGATTTGAGCTCGATCCAGCAAAGTGTTATTCGGTTTCACCTCTTCAATATAATCTTTTTTTTTACGTCTATTTGTTGAGAAGTGAGCTCATTCATAATTGTGTCTACCCATTCCTTTAATAATGCCTCCACTTCTTGGCCTGCAGTTTGATCTGAATCAGATTCTCTTTCAAGCTCTATCCGCGTAGGAAGTGCCATTAAAGCTGCAGCCAAAAAAGCATCTTTTAGCACCATACCGTCACGCACGAGAATATTTCCAATGAGTGCTATACTTACCGCTGCCCGAACTGAGGCTCCCCTTCTCACCCTAGGATGTTCCCGAGTTAAGCGCACTAATTTTACTGCTGCAATGGGCAATATTTCGGAAGTTTTTTGTACAAATCCTTGCGCGCGAAACTTTTTAGTAACTATATCAACCTCTTCCTCTTCATTCTGGTAACAGAGGACAATAAGTTCAAATCGATCTAGAATTGCTTCACTGAGATGTGAAGTAGCTACAAATTCCTTTGGATTTTGTGTCGCAATTACTAAAAATCCATCAACTGCGCGTATTTCTCCGAGCCTCGGAATAATAATCACCCTCTCATCAATTGCAGGCAATAAAATATTTTGTACGCCTTCAGGTAATCGATTAAGCTCGTTAATAAAAAGGATCCCTCCTTTTTTCATCGCCTCGACCAGTGGTCCTGGCATAAATGATTCGGCCTGAAATCCTTTCCTAATTACTGTCGGCGGATCAAACCAGCCTGAGAGTTTTTGCTCAGAATAACGATTATCTCCATCCACGCGAAAAACAGGCAACCCAAGATCAGAGGTTACTGCTAATGCCAAATGAGTTTTTCCGACCCCAACGGGGCCTTCTAATAGAACATTACGACGAGCCTGGAAACAAGCTCTTACCTTAAAAAATTCAGAATCACGCCCTACTAGCTTTTCACTAGACTTTATATTCACTTGAAATCTCCTCGCTTTTTTGATTTTTTGTGAACTTTCTCCTTTTTTACACGCTGATTTTCACTACGACGAATATATTCTTCCACTACATAACTTGCCACATCAGACGGTTTTGTTCCTACACTAAAACCAGCATCAAATCCGCATTCCAATGCCATGGGGTGAGTTACCCGAGGACCTCCAGCTACAAAAATGAATTTATTTTTCAATCCTAACTTTTCAGCTCTCTGAATCAAATCCTTCATATCTCGAATGTGAATATTATGTTGACTGACGACCTTCGAAATCAATATGGCGTCTGCTTTCTCTTGAATCGCTATATTTAATAGATCTTCATTCTGTACTTGAGCGCCCAAATTTCTTGCATCCAACCATTGGTAACGCTCAAGTCCATAATCGCCAGAAAATCCCTTCATATTAAAAATTGCATCAATCCCAACCGTATGAGCGTCATAGCCAGTACATGCCCCCAGTATAATTAATTTTCTTCCAATTTTAGTCCGAACTACCTCCTCAATCTCAGACCGCGATCGTTTTGGGGCTTCGATTTTAAGAACTTTAATTTGAGTGAAATCGATAGTAAATTTTAGCTGGGCATAGATTACAAAAAAGGAGAACCCGTCAGCAGCCTTTTCCATCGTCGCTACTTTTATTTGTTCAAATCCCATTTTTTGAACGAGCTGAACCGCTGCTTCCCGCGCCTCAGGAGAAATTTCTACCGGCAAAGTAAATGCTATTTGGACGGTACCATCGTCCATAATGTCTCCGTATGGTCTTAGCTTCTTTAAATTCACTTCTGTGACTTTAGCCATAATTCCCCTTACAAAAGTTCAAAAAAAGGATTTAAATATTTACTTGATTTGGAGATAACACCGTCATATCCCTTACCTCCAGTTTCAGTTCGACTGACTTCAGCAAAAGCTTTTAATTCTATAGCCTTAAATAAACCTTTTTTATCAATCTCTTCTAGATGATGATAAGTTTTTTTGAGGACTTGAGCAGCCCAGCTTTCAATTATTCCAGAAGAGTTAAAGTTTATCTCTTTACCTAAGTCTCTTGCGCCATTGAAAATATAACGAGCATTTTTGATGCTCATCCAACGATCTTGCAATAAAGGAGTATGCATTGCTTCAGTGGACATCCCTAAAAGCTGAATAGTCTGACCTGTGAGAACTCCAACAAAATTAAACATCGCATCCATTAAATGGCTATAAAAAATATCCCCACTTTTATATCTTGTAGGTGGCATAAATTTAATAGGCGAGCGCGGAAAAATATCTCGAGTCATTTGAGCCCGAGCAATTTCTAGTAAAAAAACATTAGGGTACTCGGGATCCATTTCTTGGGCATGGCCAAGGCCCATTAAATCTTCGGTCATTTGTGCATTTAAAGCAAATCTTTCGTTAATGAACTGAGATGCAAGTACTTGATGCCCATTTTCAATTGCGTCGGCAGTAGTGAGATAATTATCTTCTCCCGTATGAATTACAATTCGAGAAAGGGCTATTATTTTTCTCGAAAAATGCTGATCTATTAATGTTCGTTTCATATTAATATCACGAAACAAAATTCCATACATGGCATCGTTGAGTAAGAAATCCAATCTTTCCATCGCACCTAGCGCAGCTATTTCGGGCATGCATAGACCGGAACAATAATTAGTCAGTCGAATATAACGACCGAGCTTCAGACTTTCTGCATCGAGCGCTTGCCGCATAATTCTAAAATTCTCTTGTGTCGCATAAGTTCCGCCAAAACCCTCGGTCGTGGCTCCGTGAGGCACAAAATCTAGTAATGACTGTGCCGTGCTGCGTATGACTGCAATTGCACCTGCTCCAGCCTGAGCTGCAGCCCTAGCCTGAATCACGTCGTCATAAATATTACCTGTAGCTACAATCACATAAAGCAAAGGACCATTCTTACCTTCTGGATCAAATGTGTCTTGGACCTGCCTGCGAAGGTCATCTCGCTTGTCCCTTTGTTCGATTAAATAATTTTTTGCTTTTTTACAAAGTTCAAAGGCTTTTTTACATACTACATCGTCAGAAGCGCGAGGGAGTGCTATCAAGTCTATTTTTTTAAGTGCTACTTGTGTTGCCAACTCCTGTGCAGGCATTTTCTTCTGTATCATCCCATTTACAAACCAATACAGAACTCCTCGATCAAGTAGGTTTTCCTTTTTTAAATATTCTACTATTTTATTTACTTCTGGAAACCATTGTCCGGCGCCTTCCTGAATAGCCCCTTCTATTCCAAAAAGACGCAACACCGACCGTTCAATTGCTACAGTAGTGTGAGTTTCAATTACTTTTTCAATAGGCTTCGAAATGCGAGCAGCAGATTCCCGACACCGATTCACCAAATCACTATCTAACGCTAGATGAGCCATCTCTCCCCCCTCTATGCTTAATTGTAAATTTCAATAAATATCTGCCGTAATTGTTCACTTTCTCTCAAAATATTGAGAGCTAAATCAGCATGACCCTGAGTATAGCCATTTCCTATTCTGAGATCTATGTCTGCACCGACTCCTTCGGCACATAATGCTGCTCGAGTAAAACTTGTCGCCATGCTAAAGAAATAGACAATTCCTTTCTGTTTACAAGAAAGAACACAGGAAGCCTCTGTTTCTGGAATATTTGCTACATTAATAATAATATCAGCCATTTTTCCAGATGTAATTTTTGAAATTTGCCTCCTGACTTCAATGGCATTACGAGCATCTACTTGAATGATATGATCTACAAAAGAAAGTGACGAAAGTCTTTTAATAGCTTCTTTTGAATAATCTACTGCAATAGTGACGACATCTTTCTTTTTTTTTGCTTCATATAAGCATAAAACACCAGATTTGCCTCCTCCTCCGATAACCACTACAGATTGTCCGCTCTGAACTAAGTTTCTTGTTTGTGCAGGCGCCCCTGCAACATCAAGAACTGCTAAGGCAACATGTTCAGGCAAATCATCAGGAAGCTTCGAGAAAATTCCAGATGCGAACAAAATAGCATGCCCTTCAATATCTATTCTATCAATTTGAGGATGAATTTTTAAAATTTTACGAATCAATAAAGGAGTGAGGGATAATGAAACTAAACTCGCAATTCTATCACCTTCTTGAGCAGGCTTATCCACCACGGGAAACTTTGGGCCGATTTGTGAAATCCGCCCAATCAACATTCCACCTGAGCCCGTAACACGATTATGATGTTTACCGCGATTATGCACCAATTCAAGAATATGCTTTTCCATTTGTTCTAGTTGACCCTGACAAACCTTCGAGATCTGATGAAAACTCGCGGAATCAATGTTGAGACTTTCCACCTCAATCAATATCTCATCTTCAGCTATTGGAAGGGAGGGATCCACCCTTTCTGCTTGTTGAGGGAGGACCCCTTGAGGCTCAAGAACACGCTGAATTCCGAATGGATCAGACCGCCTAAAATGGGCCAGCATCAAAACACTAACCTTCCCTGGAGGTCAGGGATGCCTTCAAAATTCGGTCTTCTGCTATACGATCAGCAATAAAATGGGTTGGTAAATTCTCTGCTTCAGATCGCTTCAAAATATTCGAAATAATATTTCCAATAGTTGAAACATGTTCAAAAGCACGAGACCGACTATAGCCTCCGTTTGCTTGATCTTCATAATAAATATTAATAAGCCCCCCTGCATTAATCGCATAGTCAGGAGCATAAACAATCCCCTTACGCATCAATTCAACTCCCTCCTCAGAAGTTGCTAACTGATTATTAGCAGCTCCTGCAACTATTTTTGTCTTAAGGCGTCCTATTGTTTGCGGACTAATGACTCCACCTAAAGCAGCGGGAGAAAAAATATCACATGGAACATCATAGATTACATGAGGAGAAACGGTCTCAATTCCAAATTTTTTAACAGCTCGATCCACCATCTGACGGTCAATATCACACGCAATGACTTGAGCTCCATCGGCAATCAAGTGTTCCAATAAATAATAAGAAACACTTCCTAGACCCTGCAAAGCAATCTTTATTCCCTTTAAAGTACGAGCATTAAAAGCATGCTGAACACAAGCCCTCATTCCATGATAAACACCCCACGCAGTGGCAGGAGAAGGATCACCACTTGACCCTGACTCACCTTCAATTCCGAGAACATGTTTTGTTGTCGATTTAATTTTACGTAAATCATCAGCACCCACTCCGACATCCTTTGCTGTGATGTAATACCCCCCTAAACGGTTAACAAATTCTCCAAACCTTTCTAACATTCCCGGAATTTTAGGTGCTTTGGGGTCTGCTCGAATCACAGCCTTACCACCACCCCAGTTTAACCCTGCAATAGACGCCTTATAAGTCATACCCTGAGAAAGCCTTAATGCATCTGTAAGGGCTTCCTCAGTAGAACCGTAATTCCACATGCGACACCCACCTGTGGCAGGACCTAATGCCAAAGAATGAAGAGAAATAATCGCCTCTAGCCCTACTTTCGGGTCATTACAAAAGATAACTTGTTCAAATCCTTCTAGTTGATTTTTTTTAAAAACCATACGCACCTCATTTTTTTAGAATGTAGAGACCCTAACAAGGCAGATAGCTCAAGGCAAGGGACAATAGAAATGATTCCCACCCCTACGACTTGAGAGACCAATCCAAAAAGAAGCTATGATTTATGCCATTTTGTCTGATATTCCAAAATGATTCATAAATTTCA
>CAIYTD010000206.1 GCA_903928955.1 Oligoflexia bacterium
CCCGAGTACTAGCGTTTTCTTTGTCCCTCACACTGGATCCTCTCACAATTGAGGGTGGGTGCCTGGAAATTCGAAAAAAACAAACATCCCCTATTGGGGGAGAATTGGATACAAGTCGATTACCCACCCCGGCGTACGGAACTCTCATTGTCTTTGCAACTGGCTATTTAGGGTTTGAGCATAGGATCTATCGTGTCACTCAAGGAGAGCGAATTATTATTGCTGGTTGGTGTAGTTAGATTCTCACGACTTTAAGAGGAGATGGATATTTCTTGGCTTGGAATCTACCGCTTTTAAGCTCAGTCCGAGAGGTAGTAATGAACAGAAAATCGTCTTGATTCCTGGCTCTACCAAAAGGCAAAAAGTCTTGCTGCTTTGAAAGATCATATAAGAACCAATGCCTGCTCCACCTGCTCCAAAATTAATAGAATTTGAAACACCCTTACTATAATTTTTTTGAACTTGTTCTAAAAATTTAGGGATTTCAAGCGAGCCAAAAGCGTCTTCGCACCCCAGTAAGATTTGTTTTTCATTAAAGGCTGCAAAGAGGCAGGCTCTCTTTTCATAGCCGAGCTCCACTTCTGAAGTTCTGTCCGTTAATTGATGAAAATGTTCGCCTTTTTGATCGGTAGGAGCACTAAAGGTTGCATTCATAATCAATTCATTGGCTTGAATAATTATCGGCGCACGAATGGAATTCGATTTTGGAATGCCGTTGAGATAATGATCTAAGCTAGTTAAAATTTTTGATTTATCTTTTGAATTCGAAAATTCGTATTTAAAATTTTTAGAATTTTTATTTGAAAAGAATAAATTAGCAGGATTTTTGAATACTTCTTTTGGATTTGTTAAGAGCTGGATCGCTAAATTAATTTCTCTTATTAAATCTTCTTTTTTGCTGAGTAAAATATGCATAAACCCTTTTTTTAATAGGAGTTCAATGACTATTTGTTCTGCTAATTCTGTTCCTAATACTATTGTTCGGCCAGGAATAATTTCTTTTGGAAGTTCATTTTGTTGTAAAAGCCACTGGTATTCTAGAATTGTGATGGACTCAGGAACTAGAATATTCCCTAGGGTAAAAAGTGAAAGTGTCTCGTTGTCTAATCCAAAAAAACCCATTGCAAACGATTTCCTCTAATGTTAATCGTTAATTCTGACGGAGTATAAAAAAAGTAACATCATCTTTTAATATAGCGTAACTTTTATATTCTAAAATATCTTTCTTCAAATGCTCTACAATTTCAACCGCATCTTTGGATTGCTCTTTAGCTTGGCAAAGTGCCTTCATTAGATTGACTTCTCCCCACGCTTTACCGTTTGTATTGACAAGTCCTGTGACTCCGTCTGTATAGGCAAGTACAACATCCCCCTGAACTAACTTAAACGTCGCTTCTTCATATTTACATTCTGGAGCTTCACCTAGCCGAGAGCCATTGACTTGATCTAAAAAAATAATAGTATCTTTCTGATTTGAATCCTTTAAGCGCCGGCTGACGCAGACGGGGTCGTGGCTTGCGTTTGCATAACAGAGCTCGGAAGTATTCTTATCGTAAGAAGCTAAAAAGAAGGTCATCATTACTTTGCCTTTTGAAGTATCGAAAATTGCCCGATTCAGAGTTTCAAGAGCCCGACCTGGGTGAAGGTCATTTGAATGTTCTAATACCGATGCGACTGCTCTGGCTGCGCTAGTAATGAGTGCAGCAGAAACACCGTGTCCGGTTGCGTCACCTATCCATAAAAAAACTTTACCTCCAGACTCGCAAGTATGCCACCAATCTCCCCCACATTCTGAGGCTGACTGGTAATGACCTACAATTTCGAGGTTTCCATACTGATGGCGACTTACTGGGAAAAGGGTGTCTTGAACAGTTTTTGCAATTTGAAGCTCTTTCCCCATTCTCGCAATTTCTATCGTATTCTTTAAGGTCTTGAAGTGTTCTTCTGAAACAAGGCTGACAGAGGATTGAATTCTTCTAGCTAAACCATTCAAAACTAAAATAACCCAATGGGGCAAATTTTTAATTCTTTGAGTATATTCAGCGGTTGTAATTTTAACTGCTACAACAGGAGTTAACGCTCTTGCGCTTGCGTTTCTAGGTAGATTAGTCATCAAAGAAAGTTCACCCACTGTTTCTCCCTTTGTGAATGAAGCAATATTGATTTCAGAGTTAAATGTTACGTTTTGGATGAATACTTCAACTTTTCCTTCTTCAATTAAATAGAAATAATCACCTATATCACCCTCTTTGAAGAGGATCTCCCCTTGTGCAAACCTAACGAGTTCAAATTTTTCGTCTTTAATATTAATCATTTAGTTTGCTGATATATTATATACGATTATTAACTTTTATTTTATTTCTCATGATTGTCCTAAATGTATCCGATCTGCTTCTAGAGAATAACGTAAAAACGAGGTAAATGTCATGCTTATTCGGCGTAAAGATGACAGTGTTGGCTGTTTTCTAGAGTTTGAAGGAGAAATTGACGAAGATTCAGCTTTTCCTAAAATCACAGACCTAGAAATGCCAATTATATTAGATTTAGATAAAGTATCTCAACTGAATTCTTGTGGAATTCGTGAGTGGATTAAATGGATAAAACCTTTAACAAAAACGGCAAAATTTACTTTTAAAAATTGCCCTAAAGTACTCATTGATCAGATTAATACCGTAAACGGATTTATACCGCATGGTTCCATAGTAGAATCATTTAAAGTGCCCTATTTCTGTGGCTCATGTGATCAGCTGACTATGCAGATTTTTCAAACTAAAGAAGTCATTCAGCAAGGAAATCTTCTTCTTCCAGAAACGGTTCCATGTTCTCACTGCAATAAAAACACTGAGATGGATGTTATTCCAGAAAGGTATTTTAAATTTCTTAAGGATTCTGCATGAAATATCCAATGTTTGAACCTCTTCTAGATGCTGTTCTGGTAGTCGGACCTCTTAAAGAAGTTTATTATTGTAATGATGCCTGTGTCTCACTATTTGATCTTTCTAGAAAAAAAATAGTGTCAGAATGTCCTATTTATGACTGGCTCACTGTAGATGATTCTTCTTTATTTATTTCAAAAGAAGGCACTAAAGGAGAATTAGAAGAAACTGGCTATATTGAAGTTAATTTTGAATCTAAAAGTGGTAAAAAAGGTCTTGTCCAAATTTCTATACTTCCGACACAAGAGCTTTTCGGAAGAAATAAGCTTTGGTTTGTCTATTTTCATGATGTCAGTTTAGAGGATCGGCTCCATCGTAAGTATTTAAAGCAACTGCAAGAAAAAGAAGCAATTATTTTAAGTTTAGATAAATCGCGAGAAAAAACAGATAGCTCTCAGAATATTGAGTCTCTTTTTTTTTCTCAATTAGTTGAATGCACTAATACGCTATTTTTAGAGTCTAATAATCTAGATATCGGTTTAAAAAACGGAAAGTTGGGAGTTGTTCAGGTAAAAGCTACGATAGAGGCGATTCAAGGATGTGCTAAAAAAATCAGCAAAATAATTGAAGGAAACAATCAGAAGAAATTATAAAAGATGTATTATTTTTTTATTACCTTTATTTTAATATTCGAAACTTTTTTCTGCAGCACTGCCACTGCTTTGGAGTCTGGAGAATTATCAGTTTTTACAAAAAGAAGAGCTCTGAAGCTATTGATCAACCATGGATACCGTTGGAAGCAAACTGGAACTTTAGCGTTAGATGCAGAAGCTAAAACAAGAGAAGCTCGATCAGCCTTACTACCTCATATCAAATTTTATGCTCGTGAATTTGGAGCAAATGTCCATCCTGGGGAATTGGGATTGAGTTCATTGGGCTACTCTGCCGTTATTGTAGGTACGTATGGAGTGAATTTAGAGATGTCTTTGATTGATTTAGCTTCATCTGCTCGTCTAAATGCAGCACGTGAAAATGAAAAAATTAGTGCTTCCAATATTGATCAATATCGCTCTGATTTGATAACTTTGATGTTGTATCAATATCTAAATGTTCAAAAATTTAGAAGTAATTTAGATGTAATTGCAGCTAACATCACTCGCGATAATGAGTTAATTCGATTTGCTGAACAACGATTACATTCAGGAATGGGTGTCGAACTCGATCGTACCCGAGCTAAAGGACTTTTGGCTAAGGACCAATATAGGCAAATAGAAATTCGTTCTCAATGGGTAAAGTCATGTGATGAACTTTCTGCGACTTTAGGGGAAGAGCATCTTTCATGCACGCTTCCTCCATTAAAGTTAGAATTACTGCCTAAAAAATACTTACAGAGTAGAGATATTAATAAAATAATAGAAAATCGTCCGGATGTAAAAGCTTCTCGATCTATGACCGTGGCTGCAGATGAGATGAAGAAATTTGCGGAAAGAGAAAGTCTTCCTAAATTTCAGCTTTATGGTCAAATGGGTAGTGTAGGTGTAGCGGGTCAAGTTTTTGGTGTTTCTGGAGTTTTTTCAGGTTTAGGCGGTGTTCAAATAGTATTTCCGATTTATGATGGCGGATTGAATTCAGGAAAAGCTCAGGCAGAAAAGGTAAAGGCAATTCAAGCTGAATTGCAGGAAAAACAAGTAGATCTAGATGCAAAATTTCAGATTTCACAAAGTTTAAGTCAACTGAAAGATGTTCAAGCTGTTGTGAGTCTTTCGAATCAAAATATAGAGATTGCAAAGGAGGAGTTGTATTTTGCTAAGCGTAAAAAACAGCTAGGATCTGCTAGTGGACTAGAAATGTCAAATGCACATGTTAATTTGGCAAATGCATATGACATGAATATTCAAGGAATTTATGCTTATGAAATGGCAAAGGTGCTGTTTTTTAAGTCAACAGGGCAAATTAATAAATACTTTGAATTAGAGTTAAAAAAGGATCCACATGACTGATAATTTAAGAGTAATAAAACTGAGCAATTCAGGTCCTGAAACTCGCCAGTCGACTGGAACTGGTTACCGTCACGATATGAAAAGCCGTATATTATTTTCTTTTTTAGGTGTTGTTTCTGTTGCCATTTGTATGATCTCCTATTTTTGGTTCGTCTATTCTGTGTCACATATTTCTACTAATGATGCCTACGTTGAAGCCGAGGTATGGCAAGTTAATTCTAGAAATATTGGGTATGTTAAAGCAATTTCTATTTCTGAAAATGAACATGTAAAAAAAGGGCAAATTCTAGCTCAGTTGGATGATTCTGATGTTGAGATTGAGTTGCGGTATAAGAAAGCTAAATACGATAAAACTCTCGCTGATGTTCAAAGGGCTAGGTCGCTGAATCAATCGAGGCTGATATCAGCTTCTGATTTAGAAACTGCAGAAGCAACTCTTACTGCGATGCTAGCTGATTTAGATGGATCTCTTTTAAAAAAGTCATTTACTCAGATTATGGCTGCTTCAGATGGTGTGATTGGGAGAATTTCAATTCACCCAGGTCAATTTGTACAGCCTGGTCAGAGTTTAATGCTTTTAGTGGTAGATGGTGATTTATGGATTAAGGCAAATTATAAAGAAACTGATTTGAGCAAAGTCAAGAGAGGTATGGAAGTCCAAGTATCCATTGACGCCTTTCCAGGAGAAATTTGGAAGGGCGAGGTAGAAAGTATTTACCCAACGAGTGGCGCAAGTGTAAGTCTTATTCCACCAGAAAATGCTACCGGGAATTTTACAAAGATAGTTCAAAGAATTCCAATAAAAATTAAATTAATTCAAAAACCTGGCATCGAGTTGAGATCTGGAATGTCAGCGATGTCTACAATAGTGGTGAGGTAGAGTTTTGCATTATTTTAATCACTTTCGTTATACCTCTGAGGATCATAATCATTGGGAAATGACTTGGCGGGAATGGGCAGCTGTATTGGGAGCAGCTCTCGGCGCTTTTATGACTATTTTAGATATTCAGATTACAAATGCGTCGTTGCGCGAAATTCAGGGGTCATTAGGTTTGGATTTATCTGAAGGCGGATGGATTTCAACTTCTTATTTAATTGCTGAAATTATTGTAATTCCCATGACTGGATTTCTTTCCGAAGTATTTGGCATTCGACTTTATCTTGTAGTTAACTCGATTCTCTTTGTTTTGGCATCTATTCTTTGTGGTCTTGCTTGGAATTTGAATAGCATGATTGTATTTCGTATTTTTCAAGGTTTTGTTGGAGGAACTCTTATTCCGATGTCATTTCAAATTATGCTTCTTTTTATGCCAAAGGATAAGAAGGCTATTGGCATGGCTATTTTTGGATTGACCGCTACACTTGCTCCTACGCTTGGCCCTGCTTTAGGAGGCTTTTTAACTGACCATTATGGTTGGAGGTTGAATTTTTTTATTAATATAATTCCTGGAATTATATTAATAACAGCGATTCAGTATGGAATTCCTAGAGAGAAGCTTGATCTTAATAGATTAAAGAGAATGGATTTTTTAGGAGTTTTTACTTTGGCTCTGGGCTTAGGTTCTCTTACTTATATTCTAGAAGAGGGCGCAAAAGTTCAATGGTTTGAAGATCGTGAAGTCCAAGTTTTCTTTTTGGTGGCGTTAGGTGCTTTGTCTGTTTTTTTAGTAGATCAATTAATCCGGAAAGAACCTCTTCTTAATTTGCGTTTATTGAGTAATAGAAATTTTGCAATTGCTACTCTTATTACTACTTTAGCTGCTGTCGCGCTTTATGGTGGAATCTATAGTTTGTCGATTTATCTTGGGCAGATCCATAGATATAGTGCTTCTGAAATTGGAAAAGTAATGATGTGGGTTGGAATTCCACAGCTCTTTATCATGCCATTATTGCCTTCATTAATGAAACGGTTTAATCTTAAAATTCTTGCCGCTATAGGTATGATACTTTTTATAATTAGTAATTCACTTAATTCTTATCTTGATTTTAATTATGCAGGTGAACAGTTTAGGCTTTCACTTTTTATTCGAGCGATTGGTCAGCCTCTTTTTTTAATTCCACTTTCAACTATTGGAATTGCATTCGTTTCAGCAGAAGAGTCAGGGAACGCTTCCTGTATTTTTAATATGGCAAGAAATTTAGGAGGCTCTATAGGAATTGCTATTGCGGGAACGTTTCTCATTTCGCGGCAATCTATGCATTTTAATCATATGATTGAGAGAGTTGTTGCATCAGACTCTAAAATTTCTCAAACACTCTATATGGCAGAGTTGGGGCTTCGTCAAAAAG
>CAIYTD010000207.1 GCA_903928955.1 Oligoflexia bacterium
AAACTCAGCCCTAAAAGGGTGAAAGTATTCAGTGTAAAACCAAAAAAATAAAGGGCACTAAATGCCCCAATAATAGAGGTTGGAATGGCCAGAAGAACATTGATCGTCGAAGACCATGATCCCAGAAAAAGATAACAAACAATGGACGTCAAAAGAGCAGAATAGAGAAGAGTCATATTGAGCTCATGAACTGACTCACTAATATATTGAGTGGTATCAAGCTGTACATCGACATGATAGCCCGGCAGGATCGAACTCTGAATCTGCAATACCTTTTTCCTCACTAATTGAGCAACTTCTACAACATTCGATCCATGTTGTTTAACAATTCCTAAACCCACAGCGGTTTTTCCATTAAAGCGAGAAATCTGACGACGATCTGAAATACCCTCTTCGATGCGGGCGACACGACTCAGCGGAATAGGATTATAATTAGGTCCTCCATTTCTAGTATTAATTCTGATCTTTCCAAAATCCTCTGCACTTCTCGCCTCACCTAAAACACGAATATTCGTTTCGCTCAGCAAGGTCTCAATTCGGCCAGCAGGTTGTTCGATTTGCTCCGCTTGAATCGCATTCCAAATATCAGTAGAAGTCAGATGGTAGTGATAAAGCTTTGCCCGATCGATCCACACACGAAGATTAGGCTCCACATATCCTGCAAAAGTTACATTTCCAACACCTGAGAGCGTAGACAATTGATCCTTCAGGGTATTACGGGCATAAATCATCTGTTGGTAAAGAGGGACGTTGGAATCAGCAGTCACCATCACCCATAAAATAGGCTGATCCTCTGGATTCGTTTTCGTAATTACGGGAGGATAGAGCAACGTGGGAAGGAGATTGGATGACTGTTGAATCCGACCTTCGACTTCCTGAAGTGCGACATTGATGTTATGACTCATCTCAAATTCACAGGTTACATTGGCAATGCCTTGACTGACACTAGAAGTCACTCGCTTGAGACCTTCGATACCCATTACTGCATCTTCAATAATATCGACAACGTTTACTTCCATGACGGAGGGAGCTGCATTGTCTAATCGAAGTCCAATATTAACCACTGGAAAATCCACATCGGGCATTTGGCTAATTCCCATTCTTTGAAAGGAAATCGCTCCAAATAATATTAGTCCAAACATGAGCATCCATGCGAATACGGGTCGACGAATCGATACCTCAGATAAACTCATAAATCATTTAACCTAGTTTCCATTGTTGATTTTTATATTAATCTCTGGTCTTTGACCGGTCGCTGCTGCTAATTTCGTAGCATCCATTTTTACTTTATATTTTTGATGATCTAAAAGTCTTTGAGCATCCTGATAGGTTGTAATTGCCTGGAGCACTTCTAAATTAGTTACAAGTCCATTCCGATAATATTTAACTTCTGTATCCGCATTTTCTTTAGAAACTTTTACAAGTTCACTTAGTTTGAATAATTGTCTTCGATCTGCTACTAAATTATCATAAAATATTCGAATTTCCTGCTCTGCTGTTCTCCGCGCCTGCGATAAAATCAGGCTAGACTGAGAAGAAACGGATCGTGCTTGCCTCACTTGAGATTGAACAACCCCTCCCTGAAAAATGGGAAGAGTGAGAGCAAGTTGCACATCCCAATTGACATCCTGGAGCGCGCCAGAACGAGCTGGATAGTAATCTCCAATAAGATCAACACTAGGCAAGTGCTGACCCCAAGCAATTGCGACTCCTTCATGGCTTGCTTGAGCATTCAATACAGCATTTTGAATATCAGCTCGATCCTCTAACTTGGAAAGATAAACCTCTACGGATTCTGAGTTCTTTACTTCGGGCTCCTGATCTAATAGAGAAATATTTCGATCCCAACCCGTCACAAACGCTAATATTTCTTTAGCTACTTCAAGCTGGCCCCGCGTAACCTCTAACTGCCCTTCTAGTGAGGCAATATTGGCTTTAAACGTCAGCACATCTGTAAGCTGAGACCTTCCAATTTTGTAAAATCCTTCTAGTTCTTTTAATCTTTTTTTATTTACTTCAATTTGTTGATTATAATTTTTTTCATCCTCAATATAACCTAGAACATTATAATAGGCTGTCGATACATCATAAAAAAGTTGACGAGCCAAATTAAGAATAGCATAGACCTGAGCCCCTTCTAGAAATTTTTTCTGGCGAAGCGCTGCAAAATCTCTGAACCCCCTGAATAGAGGTTGAGTAGCAGTAAACTTAAGATTGGTCTGACTAGATGGCGAGATAGTATTGCCGAGAATACTGCCAGTACTGGCCTGATAGAGTGAGGTCAGCGAACCAGAAAGAGTCGGAAAAAGTAAGCCAATGGCTTGCGAATTCACCTCAACTGCTTGCAATAATAGCTCTCTTTGTACGCTTAAATTTTCAGAATTCGCTACATCAATTGCTGAAAGAAAAGCATCTTTGAGCGATTTCTTAGAGTCTGTGGTAGAGACTATCTTCTGATCCGCTTTTACAATCAAACAAAAGCACATCGCTAATATTACTACAAAATATTTCATGTAATCATTTCTTTCAGAATCTTTAAAAAAAATTCAAATTATTTTTAATGATCCGCACAAAAAGAAGAATAGTCTATTTCTCTCTTAATAATACTTAATTAAGCTAACTAATATAAATTGAGAAGAAAAAAAATACATGATTCTTCGGTCTATATGATCTCACCTCATGCTGCTGGACCTAAATAGGCACGATATTCTCCCTCTTGAAGCGTAATAGAGTTTTTTTCCTCACTCTTGGTCTTTGACCTACTACTTGAGTAGTACTACAATATAAATTCCTATTAAAATCCATAAAATAGGCCCTAACCATTTTATACATCTTCCAAATTTTTCTTCAAATTTTAATTTTTTTGATATATAAAATGCCAGAACACACCAAATAAATGTTAGAATCATATAAATCAAAACAAAAATAAAAATTTCCTCTCGAGATTGCTTTAAAAAGAGGGGGACACAGACAGCAATATTGTCTCCGCCATTTGCGATGGTAATAAAACCAATAGAGAATATACTAGCTCTATTCATCTTATTTTTAAGTGAACCTTTCTTATCTTCAGTGCAGAGTTTATAAAGTCTATAAAGTCCATTAAAAACAGATAAAAAACCCATATAGCGAAAAAAATGAATAGGAATAAAAAATAAAGTAAGGGCACTCCCCATCCAACTAATCAAAAGAATGCAAATCATTCCTAAATACTGCCCCCAGAGTGCATGTTGAAAGGGGATTTTGTCAGCTGTAAACAAAAGAACCAGGAGAATAAGGTCATCTATATTAGTAGAGATAAAACTAAAAAGACTCAATACCACAACATTCATATCTGATCGCTCATTCTACATCCCCTTCATCTACTCCAATATAGCACAGTGCGTCTGGTAATTTTTATCAGGTTTGAGTGAAATTTTGACACCATTTATTTAGCCCTCTACGACACCTAAAGATTAAAAGAATATCTATCTCTGCTCTTTCTACCCTCAAAGTAAGCACTTATGCTCCAAATGAGCAAATGGCAAGGCACTTGCTTACTGAACATTGGGCTAATCAGTATCGGGGGGATAGATAATGGTAAAAAAACCGAAAATTGAGCTATTTGTTATTTTTGGTATCACAATCATTCTCTCCAATAGTGTCCTTGCAGCAAACGACCTAGGAAGCGCTTCCACTCTCCATGCAAGGCCCACTCTTTATGATAAAATTGTTGAAAAAGCAGCCCTCTCCTATTTTGGAATCTACCGAGGAGGTGGCCTCAATGACCTGGGAAACTCAGCGAATCCTACTGTTTCCGGAAATCCTGATCCTACAAGCCCCCAAGGCATTGAAAACCTGATCACCACAGGCTACAAGTTGGATCAAAATCGCATGATAGGAGTCATCACCCATTTTTCCTACTACCCCTTTTTAAGTCCACAGGGATCAGACAGACGATTTCAGATGCTGGATCCTATTTTAATGCTGTCGCAAGCAAATATCATCAATAAAAAAGGATTTAAACTGAGTACTAGGCTCAATATTTTTTTACCCCTTTCGAAAGATGACATCCTATTACAGCAGAATTTAGCTGCAGCGATTTCGCCTACATTGATTTTAAACTATGACGTGCCAGGTTCGTCTTTATCGTTAGGAATTTATAGTTACCTAAGAGGGTATATTCCTACCCAAAACTCAGCTGTGAATGCTCTTTCCTATAAAATCTATGTTGCTCCCAATGCAAGTTACCAAATTTCCAAAACAGTAGCTGCCACACTTTGGGTGGATGTGATTCAAGCAGTAAGAACGCAAAATACTGGATTCATCTCAGGCATTCAAAATACCCCGGTTGATATTGAACCCGGTATTAATTGGGATATCACTAAAAATATCAGTATTAATCCAATTATTAATATTTACCCAGGGAATCCGACTTTAGCAGCTACCTCTCTACAAGCAATTATTATAGCAAAAGCTTTTTAATCAAAAGCAAGAGCTTAGAGCACTCTATTTTTTGCTTCTATCCATTTCGAAAAATATTTTGTACTGCGATGAAAGTGATAATTTAAAAGTGATCCAACAATATTCAATTTCCTTTTCATTTCAATTTCAGATCGTAACTCTATTAGGTGTCGAATTAAATTCTTAGAATTTTCTTCTTGTGAATAAAGTGATTTCAAAAGGCAAACAGAATGGGTATGTGCAATTTGCCAAGTTTCTTGTTCGGAATACAGCTGAATACATTTTTGAGAAAAATCACAAGAATCTTCGGCTATTTTTCCTCCCCACTCACAAGCTCCGCTCATTCCTTCTGATCCAATAAATGTAGTCACAACTGGAGTTCCAGCAAACCAGCCATCTGTTATTTTCCCTTTAATTCCTGCCCCAAAACGCAGGGGCGCTAAATTAACTCGATATTTTTTAAGCATTGCGTGGTGATCTTCGATGGGTCCCTTGACAATAAATCCAATCTTTTCATCGGTGAGATGCATCATTGCTTTTGAAGGATAGGCGCCATAGATATGCACTTCAGCCTCGGGAAGCTGCTCTCGAATCAATGGCCAGATAGAATGCCGTAGCCACGAGACTCCATCGCTATTAGGCAAATGCCTGAAATTGCCAATCATTACAAAATGTTTCCTCTCACCAAAACCAGGAGTAGCAGGCGGCTCTAAGTAATGAAAACGCGATAAAAACAATAAATGTGAGGGAACCTGAAAACGCTCAACAAGGAGTTTGATTTCAAAATCAGAGAGAATGAGAGTGCAATCACTTCGATAAATAGACGCTATTTCTCGAAGTGATGTTTCCGATACTAAATCAAAATGACAGCTAGAAACCTCATTCAGCGATTTTCCACCTTGAACGGCTTCTTGACGGGAAC
>CAIYTD010000208.1 GCA_903928955.1 Oligoflexia bacterium
CAGAATAAAAAACCACAAATACTCATTAATCCTGAAATTATTTATAGGGAAGGAAGTATTCTTTTCTCTGAAGCATGTCTTTCTGTTCCTGAATATTCAGCAGATGTCAAGCGGTCTAAAAAACTCAAACTGAGTTATCAAGATCTAGATGGAGTTGTTCGAAAATTAAGCGCCGAGGGATTATTGGCTGTTTGTATTCAGCATGAAATAGATCACTTAGATGGCAAATTATTTATTGATCGATTAAGTCCTTTAAAAAAAGAAATCGTGAAAAAAAAATTGAAGTTGGAGCGAGCTCAACGAGAGATGTCGGATTTCGAAGATCTCCACTCTTTGAAAGAAACGGCTCCAAAAAAAAATAAAGGTTTTTAGATGAAATTACGGATCGTTTTTATGGGAACACCTGAATTCTCAGTGCCCGCGCTCGAAGTCATTCATCAAAGGCACTCTGTAGTCGGTGTTTATACTCAACCCGATCGACCCTTAGGGCGTGGTCTAGGCGTGCAGTCATCTGCAGTGAAACGCAAGGCAATAGAATGCGGTTTACCTATTTTCCAGCCCAACCGGCTCGCGGATCCAGGTGAATTTGAAAAATTGAGTCTACTAAAAGCGGACGCCATTGTAGTAGTTGCTTATGGTCAAATTCTTAAAAAAAATTTGCTCACTTCTCCTCGGTTAGGCTCAATTAATATTCATTCTTCTCTGTTGCCTCGTTGGAGGGGAGCAGCGCCGATTCAGTGGGCATTATTGAGCGGGGATATCAAAACGGGGGTTACCACAATGCGTCTCGTTGAAAAATTAGATGCAGGAGAGATTCTGCTTCAACAAGAGATGATACTTTCGAACGAAGATACGGCGCAAACCATCCATGATCGTTTGGCTCAGATGGGTGCAGATTTGATTCTTCCTACGCTAGAAGGACTTCAGGATGGAACCCTTGAGGGGATCCCTCAAGATGAATCTCAAGTGACGTATGCTCACAAACTGACAAAAGAGATGGAATGGCTAAACCCTGAATGGAGTGCTGAGGTTTTGGAGCGCAGAGTGCGAGCGCTTAATCCTTGGCCTGGAACAAGTATTCTAGTAGGACAGCGACTTAAAATTAAGAAAGTGAAGGCTCACTTAGATATTCAGGGAAGAAAAGGTGAGATTTTTCAAAAAGCGGGAATGATTTTACTCGGGACATCTCAAGGTTCTTTAGAGCTGATTGGGATGCAGTGGGATGGTAAGAAGGAGGTAGATGTGTCCAGTTTTATAAATGGTTTGAGAGGCCGCGGACAAGAATTGCCATTCCAAGTAAGCTATCCGAAAAATCTTTCATGAAACTGTGTTTAACCCGATTTTATTTATGGAAGAAGAATTTTCTTTTATCGAGGTGGCCTGAGCGCTTTTTTGGAATTTTAGGATTTTTCTTAATTTTAAGATTGCTTAAGTTGTCAGTAGAAGCGAGCTCTGATTTTGAAGTTTATTGGTATGCGATTACGGCATGGATTGTAGGCAAGTCTCCCTATTCTCCATATAGTCATATGTTTCATGGTTTAGTTTTTAAATATCCGCCATGGATTTTGCCTGTGTTTTTACCTTTCTCGATCTTAAGTTTAAACTTAGCGAAGTGGAGTTGGTTATTTGCGCAAGTGGCGGCGATTTTTTATTCCATACTTTGGTTGACTCAGCATGGAGTTCACCGGCGCATTGCGCTGAGTGTTGCCTTGATGTTCTGGTGGATTTGGCTTTCTCATGCTTATTTTGGTCAAGTTACAGTTTTTTTGTTGGCGAGCGCGCTTTGGGCCTGTGATCAACGCCGGCAGACAATGAGTTTTGACTTTAAAC
>CAIYTD010000209.1 GCA_903928955.1 Oligoflexia bacterium
AAAAATACTGGAACTTCACTCGAATGATAACACGGCTTACTCACCGTGCATCCAGCATGAATAGGAAAATGGACAGGTGCTCCTTTTTCAGAAAAAATATGATCTACACGTATTCCATTTTGCTCTACCGAAATATCTTTCATCTGAGTTAAATTATACGTATCGATGATATCCCAGGCAGTTTCTAAAGAATCATCTTTTAATCCGACTGTAGTGGTTCCCTTAATGTCAATTCCCTTTTGAGCTACAGCTTTTGCATAGAAATTGGGTAAGGAAAACTTACCCTGATGGATCATAAAATCAGACTCTACAAACTCGTATTGGGATGCGTGGTTAGGTAAGTTTCCAATCGATTTTCCCTTGATCCCAGGTACCTGATTACCTATTTGATTCATAGCTTGCGTCGTGGCTTCTCCCACCATTTTCATCACATCAATTGTTGTAAAAGTAGCTTGAGTTACCTTTAAACTTCCTTTCGCCCTTAAATTGGGTATCGCTAAATCTGAATTCAAGCTACTGCCTTCTCCCTTCAGTGTCATGAACGTTTTTCCTGTCAGAGTATTCTTAACAAGAGCCATTTGAGACTCAAGAGCTTGAGACAAATCTAAATCGGCAATTTGAGTATGAAACTGATAGGTGGGAATCTTAGGTCTCAGCTGAGCATGGGCATCTGCTTGAATAGTTCCACCAAAAACTTTAAAATTACAGGAATCCAGTCCCAGGGATAAATTGCTAAAACTCATTTTACAGAGCAGATCATTCAACTTCACTTTCTTTGCTTGAAACAGCTTCATTTGAATAGTTAAAGACGCAACAGTATCAGCTAAAACCTTATTTTCTCTGAGCGGAGCCAACAGTGCATCCAAGTCTGGACGAACAGTGGTCGAGGATGCTTTTTTTACTTCTGAAGAGGAAGCAACTGCTGGTGCAATATTTTTTTCCAAAGGTGGAAATTCAATGAGTTGATCCAAATCCAATCCGGTTGAACTCACCTCTAAATGGATCTGAGGCCGAACAAAAGAAATGATTTTTCCCTGAATTTTTAGATCATTTGCAGGTGCTTTTAACGTCAGAAGAATTTGATCCACTTGATCTGTACTGACACGGACTATTCCGTCTATTTTTGGTTGTACTTTGAGTTGAGGTGATTTGGCAGTAAGATTGGAAACAATGATTTTTCCATTATATTTTAACTTTTCCGACGATCCATTTACTTCTGCTTCGAATTGAGCTGATCCGCCTAATTGATACTGCTTCAAGGGAGGAATTAACTCAGTCCAAGGTGCCAACTCAACTGAATTGGATTGTATCTTAAAATGAGCAGACGCCAAATTGGTAATTTCTCCTTGCATACCCATTTGAATATTAAAAAATTGAAGATCTAATTTTTCAATCTTTATTTCTTTTTCAGATGCAAAGAGTGCAAGCTCAAGATGCGCGGGAACTCCTCTCTGTTTTTGAAAAATATCTGAAGCTGAAATTTCAACTGCATCCATATCCAGCCGAGAATGGAGTTGAGCGGATTGAATTTTTGCCTCTTTTAAAATAATTTGGGCCTGACCGGTCAGGCGGACAGGACCACGCAATTGTAAAGTATTACCCAGTCGAGTGTCTAAATGAGCCCATAATTCTAATTCAATAGGGTGACTCAAGGAAATATTCCTCAAAACAAGATTCATGTCCTTTATTTGCGTACTCAACCCAGTCGATTCGTCTGTATATTGGACAGAAGCAGAATCGAGTTCCACTCCCAGGCGTGCTCGAGTTAAAACGCTCGGCAAAGAATTGGAGAGTGGAGAAGTACCAGAAGAAGATGGAGACACAGGTGAAGCTGAGACCGGTGACTGAGCAGGCGTTTGCTGAATCAAAGACATCACGTTGAGTTGACCCCGTTTATTCTTAGATAAATGGACAGTAGGTTGATTCATTTTAAAAGTAAGAACAGGGGAGCCAGACAAGAGAGGTAAAAAGGGCAGTTCGAAGTATGCGTCTTGAACCTGCATCACCCCTTTGCCAGCTGAATCTTGAAGAGTCAAGCCTGCAACTTTAATCCAAATATGTCCCCATAAAGACCAAGATAACTTTCCAAGATTCAACTGACCACGAATATTTTGATTAATAGTCTCAACCATTTTTGGTCGATATTTGTCTATATCAACAAAAAAAAGAACACTCATGACCGCAACTCCAATAAAACCCAAGAACAAACCCATCGCGACAAATAACTTTTTCACAGCTTCTCTCCTCTAGTTACATTAATTTTTTTCTTAATAGCTCTCCCAAGAGCGGCGGATTTGCCATCCCGTTTGTCTTTTTCATCACTCTCCCGATGAAAAATCCCAGTAATTTATCTTTACCCGCGCGATATTCGGCTACCTGCCTCGGAAAATCTCGAATTACTTCATCCATCAGGGGCTCAAGGAGGCTTAAATCATTCCATTGTTTCAAACCTTCCTGATCGACTATCGATGAAACATCTTGCCCTGTTTTCCAAGCAATGCAAATGACTTGCTTGGCTTGAATATGCGAAAGACTTTGCTTTTGCACTAACCTGACGAGATCAACAATATGAAAGGCCCTTAATTGACTCTGCCAGAGTTCAATATTATCTTCCTTCCTGAGGCGCATCACTTCACTGAGCATCCAGTTTGCAGCTGCCTTGGAAAAGCATTGGAGCTCAACTCCCACTAATAATGATTTTTGAACAACCTCATCAAAAAATTCAACGAGAAACTTCGAACTGATCAATAATTCAGCATCAGATAGGGAAAGCCCGAGTACATTCATTAATCTTGCTCTCTTTTGATCAGGGAGCTCAGGAAGTGAGTGTCGGATCTTTTCAATCCAATCAGAATCAATTTTCACTGGAAGTAAATCGGGGTCTGGAAAATATCGATAATCATGCGCTTGTTCTTTAGAACGCATTGGAAAAGTACTATTTTTAGACGAATCATAGCCTCGAGTTTCCTGAATCACTCCAACTCCGGATCGAATCACTTCCACCTGCCTTGAAATTTCATATTCAATTGCTTTTTCAATAAATCGAAAAGAATTGAGATTTTTAATTTCTGTTCGAATTCCTAACTGACTCGACCCATGCCGCATGACACTGACATTAGCATCACACCTAAAATTTCCTTCCTGCATATTTCCATCTGAAATTTCAAGATAAACCACTAGAGAATGTAATGTCCTAAGATAAGCACCCGCCTCTTGGGGAGTTTCCATGTCAGGCTCACTGACAATCTCAATCAAAGGAACACCCGCCCGATTCAAATTCACCAGAGAGAATCCGGTCCTATGAACACTTTTTCCTGCATCTTCTTCAAGATGGATTCGCTGAATGCGCACAGTCCTCGAAACATCGCCATTTTCAACCAGAAGCCATCCGTTCTCACAAAGGGGCTGATCGAACTGGGTAATTTGATATCCTTTTGGCAAGTCAGGATAAAAATAATTTTTTCGTGCAAAAACAGGTGACTGATTGATTTGACAATGAGTAGCTAAACCAACCCTTATGCCGTACTCAACTACCTTCCGATTGAGCACCGGTAAAGTCCCAGGGTGTCCAGCACAAATAGGACAAGTATTCGAATTAACCTGAATATTCGCAACAGTTGTCTCGTCCGATAACCTTGCTCGACAGCTACAAAATATCTTTGTATGCGTAGCCAATTGGCAATGAACCTCTAAACCAATCACTGCCTCAAATTCAAAATCCACGCACACTCCCCTCCCCTCTTTTGGAGAAAGCTTGAGCTACAGAAATCATTTGTTCCTCGCAAAAAGGAGGCGCCAGGAGATGCAGTCCAATGGGTAACCCTTCCTGATCTTCTCCACAAGGTAAACTCATTGCAGGAAGGCCAGCAAGATTAGCTGGAACTGTAAAAATATCATTTAAATACATTTTCAAAGGATCTATTGCCTTTTCGCCTCGCCGATACGCCGTTGTAGAAGAAACAGGTCCAATAATAAAATCCACTTTCTGAAATGCGAGATCAAAATCTAGCTTAATCTTGCGACGAACCTGGCATGCCTTTTTATAATAAGCATCTGAATATCCGAGGGAGAGTGCAAATGTTCCTAAAATAATACGGCGTTTCACTTCCCTGCCGAAGTCTGATCGAATTTTTTGATAAAACTCAGTAAGATCCGTGGTCTCAGCTGCTTCCTGAGATCGAACACCGAATCTAACGCCATCCATTCGAGCCAAATTACTGGAAGCCTCACATGCCGCAATAAGATAATAAACAGCTACAGCATACTGAGAAGAAGGAAGAGAAAGAGGTACCAATTGAGCACCCTGCGACTCCAACCATTGCATTGCATTTTGAATACTTTTTTCGATCTCAAGAGAAAGACCTCCAGAAAAATATTCTTGGGGCAAGCCAAACCGAAGTCGATTCCAATGGGGTACCGATTGACTTGCTAAATACGCCTGAAGTGGGGGGATATTGGAACTCGTAGAATCCAAGGGATCATATCCTGATAAAACATCCAAAAGTCGAGCAGCATCTTCTACAGTCCTTGCCAAGGGTCCAATCTGATCCAACGAGGATGCGAATGCAATTAAACCATATCGACTAATGCGTCCATAAGTGGGTTTAATTCCCACTACTCCACAATAAGAAGCCGGCAATCGAATCGACCCTCCTGTATCTGACCCTAGAGAAGCCACACAAAGATTCGCTCTCACTGCAGCTGCCGAACCTCCACTTGACCCGCCTGGAACACGATCTGAGTGGGTGGGATGACCAACAGGACCAAATGCAGAGTTCTCATTAGACCCTCCCATCCCAAATTCATCCATATTTAACTTCCCCAAGATCACTGCCCCAGCAGACTCTAAACGTTCAACCGCCGAAGCGGTATAAGGTGGAATATAATGATCTAATATTTTAGAACCGCAAGTCGTACGAACGCCATCTAGAGTTAAATTATCTTTTAGTCCTATCGGAATTCCAAAAAGAGGTTTCTGCGCCCAAGGTACTTTTTTTTCTAACCTCAAGAGATCATCAGCTTCTTGCGCCTGCTGAAGTGCTCTCTCTTCACAAAAAGTAATATACTCCCCATTTTTACTTTTTTGAGCCGAATTCAAATAGTCTCGAGTTAATTCAACAACTGAAATTTTCTTCTTCTCAAGTGCCTCATGAATTTGACGAATAGTGCGCATTTTTTCCAAAAAAATTCCTTAAAAGATAGAAGGTACTTTAAAACTATCCTCAAAAATATCTTGCGCTGATTGCAGAATTTTTGGTTTGCCATCCAAACCTAGGAGAGATTCCTTAATGTCATCTTCTCGTAGAAATGCAATTCCATCAAAGGGATGAACCAAGGGAACCACTCCCTGAACGTCGACATCCTGCAATTTCTCAACATATTGGATGATTTCATTAAGTTGAATCGTAAAAACCTTCACTTCTAAAGGCGTTAACTCAAGACGCGCAAGATGAGCGACTTGACAGGTTAATTTTTCATTCAATTCTATCATCTTTTCAAGCCTACTCTCTATCCAAAATAACTGCTCACATAGCGTAATAAAAATTTTCTCTGTTCTCGGCCTAAAAATTGAATAGTCACTTTTTGATCATTCCCTAGACCTTCGCTTGCAATCACTGTCCCTCGACCATACTCAGGATGGCGTATTTGGCGTCCTACCCACTCCTGAGACTTTGCTGTACTACCAGAAGCTCGAGAAAGAGAGAAATCTCGAAACTCTAAGAATTGAGCCGGAATTTCATCAAAAAATCGCGAGGGCTGCTGATAACTGACATTTCCCCAAATACGCCGAACAATCACATGCATCAAATACAAAACCTCTCGAGCCCGAGTCATACCTACATAACAAAGCCGACGTTCTTCTTCGATATCTTCTTCAGGAGTTTGTTCCCAGATCTTTATTGAGGGAAATAATCCCTCTTCCATCCCTACCATAAAGACAACTGGAAATTCGAGTCCTTTGGAAGAATGTAAAGTCATGAGCTTCACGGTACTGATTTGAGCATCCAATTGATCGAGATCAGAAGCTAATGAAGACTGTTCAATAAACAAAGATAGGAGCAAGAGCTTCTTTTTTTCTCGATCTGACTCTGAAATAGACTTCAACTGATCTTCTTCAAACTCTTGTAAAAGAGTATTAAAT
>CAIYTD010000210.1 GCA_903928955.1 Oligoflexia bacterium
AAAGTGCAAAGCCTACGTGAACTAAAACATAATCACCCACACACGCATGAGGCACATAAGCCAAACTAATTTCCTTACAAACCCCACCCAAACTCACTTTGCCTTTTCGATTCAAACTATCTTCCCCAAAAACCTGAATTAATTTAGCCGGAACTGATAAGCACATCCCAACCTCCCATGACTTGACCTACCGATATTCCTGCATCATTAGGGGGAACTTTTTGATTCCAATAAGGGAAGAAACCTTCTTTTTTAAGCATGGAAATAGTTCGTTCGCCTAAAACCCTGTTTTGAAAACACCCTCCAGTGAGAACCACTTGAGCAATTCCGACCCTCCGAGCCACCTCAAGAATAGACAAGCTGAGTGTTTGATGAAATTGAGAGGCAATCCGATGAAGAGATAAACCTTGACCAATGTCCTCTAAAATACCTAAGATCCAGGGCTCCCAATCGACAATAAACGATATTTTATCTTGAATCAGTACAGGATAAGTAGCTATAGGTAGATCCTGCTCAACCGCAGATTCTAGTTCCAATGCGGTTTGACCTTCATACTCAGCAATAGAACGCAAGCCTATGAATGCTCCCACACCGTCAAAAAGCCGCCCCACACTTCGAGTCTGAGGCGAGTTCACTCCCTGAGCGAGAGCTTTAATAAAAATCCTCATCTCTTGTTCTGAAAACCCCAAAGCTTGAACTTTTTGAAAGCAAGCTTCTCCAAAAATTTCAAAAAGAAGACTGAATGCAACTCTTCGAGGCTCTCGAATTGCAGCTGCTCCCCCCAAAAGTCGAAAGGATCGAAAGCTACCGGCGTGAGCCCATTTACCTTGAATTCTCTTTAAAAACTCCCCACCCCAAATGGAGCCATCCCCTCCCCAACCAGTTCCATCCCATGCAACGCCCAAAATATCTCCCTCAATCTGGTGCTCAGCCACACAGGAATAGACATGAGCCATATGATGTTGAATAGGAATCCATTGAGGAGTGAGTTCTTGAGCTATTCGAGTAGAAAAATAATCCGGATGGTAATCACAAATCATTTTTGTATCTGGAAAAAGATTCAGTTGTGCGAGATTCTGAACTGAATTTTTATAAATATTCATTGATTTCACGGTTCCCAAATCACCAATATGAGGCATCAGTATAATCTTTCCTGACTCCTCTCCTAAAGCAATTGTGCTTTTTTGATGAGCCCCTAATCCGATCAAGCGGTTTTTCTGGCTTGTGGACCCACTCTCCAAAACCAATGGGGCGTATCCTCTTCCTGCACGTAAAACAACTTCTGTCCTGGCAATTTCCCGAACAACAGAATCATCAATTGCACAAGCAATCTGCCGATCATGAGTCAGGATTTGATCCGCAATTCCACCGAATTGATCGAGTGCATCTCTCATTTCATAGCAAATGGGCTCATCTGAAATATTACCACTCGTGACCACCAAAGGATATTCGAGCTCGTTCATTAACAAATAATGCATGGGGGTATAAGGCAACATCAAACCTAAATAGCCCAGCCCAGGAGCAATGCTTTTTGAAACAGTAAGACGAGGATCATGCGATGCCTTCAAAAGTACAATCGGTGCACCCCTACTCTGAAGAAACGACTCTTCTAACGAAGAGATCTCACAAAGACGATGAGCCTGCTGAATATCTCGAACCATCAGAGCAAAGGGTTTAGAGGGACGTTGTTTAAAAAGACGTAATTTGTGAATCGCATCATCCTTTTGTGAATCACAAACGAAATGAAATCCGCCCAGTCCTTTTACGACAATGATTGCGCCCGAACGAATATGCTCTGCAGTCGCTAAAATTGCAAGATTTTCAATAATACGATTTCTACCCTTTAAATCTTGCAAAACTAAAGTCGGCCCACAACGAGGGCAACAGTTAGCTTGCGAATGAAACCTTCGCTGCAGGGGGTCCTGATATTCGATAAGACATGCATCACACATCGAAAATGAGCTCATTGTGGTATTTATTCTATCGTAAGGAAGTTTTTTTAAAATACTATAACGTGGACCACAATCCGTACAATTCGTAAATGAATAGAGATATCTTCTATTACTAGGATCCAGAAAATCTGAAATGCAATTTTTACAAACAGCTAAGTCCGGCAAAAATTCGGCCGTCGACATTCCATCGGATTCAGATGGTAGAATTTGAAAATTTCTATCGAACTCTAAAACCACAGATTCTTTTTGATAGCTGCGAATATGAGCATTTTGAGGCAGTTCTCGAACGAGTCGTGTCTCAAATTCCTGAAGCTTAAAATCCATTCCTTGAACTTCGAGCTTCACTCCCGTCCGAGTATTTTTTACCCAGCCCGATAAATCCATTACTTGAGCTAAACGATAAGCAAAAGGTCTAAATCCAACGCCCTGAAGTTGCCCAAAAAGTTGATAAGCAATCCGAATGGGAGTGGGCTCGATCACGCAGTCTTTCCGGTTTTTAGAAACTCAAACCACCGTTCCATTCCTTCTCCTGTTTTTGCACTCACGTGCAAGATCGGAGCAGTCGCATTCACTCGGCGAATATGTTGCTCGCAGAGCTCCAGACTCCAATCTAAATAAGGAATCAAGTCTATCTTAGTGAGCACAATCAACGCTGCTTCATGAAAAAGCAGAGGATATTTCGAAGGTTTATCCTCACCCTCTGGGGTAGAAAGCAAAGCAATCTTTTGACTTTCTCCTAAATCAAATGCTGCAGGACAAACAAGATTTCCTACATTTTCAATCACTAAGAGCGGGAGATCCGGCCGAACAAATATCCCAAGCTGCTTTTGAATCATCGAGGCATCTAAATGGCAGGAACTCAGTGTGTTCAACTGAAGTACCTCTGCCCCAGCAGCTTTCAATCTCTGCGCATCAAAATCTTTTTCTTGATCCCCTGTCAAGATTGCCATTTTGAATTTGTGAGACTCTCCCCTCAAAAACTGGGCTGATTTCTCTAAAAGAAGCGTTTTTCCAGAACCAGGAGAACTGATCAAATTCAGAACTCTCATTCCCTGCTTTTCAAACCAAGCTCGATTTTCTCTAGCAATTCGATCATTTTTTGCCAATACAAACTGCTCTAACCTCAGCTTTCGAGGTACTTCAACGAGCTGCACAAAATGCGCAACTTGATTTGCACTATCGCAACCACAATCACGACACATGAATCATCTCCCTTCATAACACATCTAGGTCTATGACCTTAAATTCCTTACCTTGACGAATAACAACCTCGCCCGAATGACAATAGATACAAAAAATTGCGCTTGGATCCTCTGGAAATGAAATTTTATGACATAAGTCACAATAGAGCTCAACTCCTACATATTCTAATATCAATTTTGAACCTTCCAGCACGGAATTTCGCGTCACTTCTGGGAAACAAAACTCAATACAAGAAGGATCTACTCCACTGAGTGCTCCGACTTTGACCCTTACTGCAAGGACTCGATCAAACCCTTCTTTCTGCGCAAGTTCTCCGATTTGCTCTACCCATGCGGCAACAAGCGAGACTTCATGCATCGAACATCCGAGCAGCGTGTATCAGATTTTCCCTTGCTCCCTGAGACATTTCTTCGCTTATACCCCACTCATAACCTTTCAAAGCCAAAAGAAAGGTACGAGGCTTCTTATTATAAAGTTCTTCACACAACGCAAGCACTCCCTCTATGCTCATCTCATGAGTTGAAAAGGAAGCGTGGGCCGATGGATAAACACCTCGAATCGAAAAAGACTCTAAATCCGACTGTTCCATCGATGCATCTACAAATAAAACAACATCATAATCTGATATTAAAAGAGCATCTTCTATATTGAGTTGATAATTGCTCTCTAAAGTAACAGAAGAAGGAAGGCTTGCCCCCTCCAATATTTCAACTAGACGAATTCCGAGACCATCATCTTGGCGACCCACATTTCCTATCCCATAAATCAATAGTTTTTCCTCAGAATTCCAGCCCAATTGCTCCCATCCATTCCTATCTAAACTCAATTTTTGACTACTCGATCCAAAAGTTCATGACTGCTATTATAAAGACTTATTTCGAGGGGCATCTGTCCTATTGCATGGGTGGCGCAGCTTAAACAGGGATCATAAGCTCGAATAGCCACTTCAACCTGATTTAAAACTCCCTCGGGAATCTCTCTACGCCCACTGACTTGAGTATCTGCAACCCATCCCACAGCCCGATTCATAGCTTCATTATTACTCGTAGTGGACACAATTAAATTGCACATTGTAATGAGGTCCTGTTCATTGACTTGATAATGATGAAATAAGGTACCTCGAGGTGCTTCAATCACGCCTACTCCCTCAGCCCTCCTAAGACCAGTTCGAACGAGCTCACCCTCGTAAAGATCAGGATCACTCAATAGCTCTTTCATACACTCCGCTGCATGAACTACTTCGATCAGCCTTGCCCAATGCATATGCATAGACATCCCATGGGGTTTACCCTGAGTATAGGCTTGATATTGCTCAAACTCTTTCTGAGCGATAGGCGTTGGAATAAAGTCACACGTATTCAAACGAGCAAGTGGGCCTACACGATACCAGCCGTGCTCCTTTCCTTTCGACTTTAAAAACGGAAATTTCATATAAGTCCAGCTTCGAACTTCCTCGGAAAAATAATCCGCATAATCCTGGTAATTGACCTGATCGATTAACTTATCGCCATTAGAATCAACCATCCGAAGCACACCATGGTAAAGATCCAAAGCTCCATCTTTACGAACCATACTCATATAATGAGAAGGAAAATCAGCAAAGTGATCTATAAAATCACGATTTTTTTGATGATAGCTTTTGAATAAATCAAGCCCTTCTTGAGCCCACTCAATCATCAAATCAACGTTAAACTCGGATGTTCCATGAAGGAGTTCATTACCTTCTAGCACTGTTAAATGTTTATTGACTCCCCCAGGAATAGATCCAGTACCATGAATTTTTTTTCCAGCCGTTAGTCGAATGACTTCTTGGCCAAACTTTCTCATCAGTACAGCCCTTTTAGCTAACTCCGGAAATGTATTCATCACTCCAAAAATATTCCTTTTTACTGGATCGGAATCCACACCCAAAAGGAGATCAGGAGAAGCGAGATAAAAAAAATGCAAAACATGCGACTGAAAAACCTGACCATAATGCATCAACCTTCTTACCTTATCCGCAGTAGGAGTCAGCTGATCTGAATCTACTCCTACAATGACATCCATTGCCTTGGATGCACAAAGGTGGTGACTCACAGGACAAATTCCACAGAGACGCTGCACTAAAACAGGAGCCTCCCAATAAGGCCGTCCTTGAACAAACCTCTCAAAACCCCGAAATTCTACAATATGGAGCCGAGTTTGAATCACCCGATCCTGATCATCTAACTGAATCGTTACTTTGCCGTGTCCTTCTACTCGAGTGACTGGGTCTATGGTAATTTTTCTAGCCATAATTTAATCGTACTTTACATTTTTCATTGAAATTTTACCTAAGCTCTTACCTGCAATCAAGAGATTCAAGGCTTCCCAAAGAAGATCTGCTCGAGGTGGGCAACCCGGCAGGAATCCATCCACCTGAACAACTTCGTGGCAAGGATAAATACGATCTAATAGCAAGGGAAGCTCCTCATCGTTAGGGATCAGAGAATTTGCAAGCGTAAGGTTATTGCAATAGGATTCCTGAAAAAGCTCTTTAACAGGGATTCCATTTCGCATTGCTGGTAGACCGCCTGTGATTGCACACTGCCCTACAGAAATGAGTATTTTGCAATGTTTTCTAAATAACCTCAATACTCTTACGTTATCACTATTACAACAGCCACCTTCTACAAGCCCAATATCACATTCCATAGAAAATTCTTTGGTATCATCAAATGGAGACTTATTAAATTCGACAATTTTAACTAGTTCAAATATTTTTTCATCAATATCTAATAATGACATATGACAACCAAAACACCCTGCCAATGAAGTTGTTGCAACAATCCACTTTCTACCCATTTCCGTTGACATCATATCTCCGTTTTCCAATGGGCAATTTAAAACCAGTTTTTTTCTTTATGAGAGCGCCTACTGGACATATGTCCATTGCTTTCTGTGCAGTTTCTTCTGTCAAAGCATCTGGATCTGTTGAATCGATAGTCACCCTTATATTAATTCCCCTTTGAATGAACCCAAAAATTTCATGGCCATCTTTAGCTTTCACGCCTCGAACACAACGCAGACACTGAATACATCGATTATGCTCAATTAATAAATGAGGAAGATGAGATTCAATCTTTCGATGTGGAAAGAGAAAAGGGAACCTAGGAACTAACATACCATACTGATAGGCTAAATTTTGCAACTCACAATTTCCACTTTTCTCACAAGTAGGGCACATATGATTGCCTTCGACAAAAAGCATTTCAATCAGGCCTTTTCTTAGATTTCTCAGATCATCGGTATCATTCAGGATCACCATTCCAAATGAAACTGGCGTAGTACAACCTGGGACGATCCTGCCCCCTATTTGCACCATACAGACCCGACAAGTACCCGCTGGAGGTAAACTTTTAAAATCACACAGGGTAGGAATAACGACTCCATGATCGCGAGCTGCCTCTACAATACTTTGCCCTTCTTTGGCCATTATTTCTCGTCCATCGATAGTAATCTGAATGTAACTTTGCTCCACTGTCTATGAGTCCTCCACTGCACTTTCAAGATTAAACTGAGAGAGATAATCCACATCTTTGCGAACAATATCCCTATAAATTTCACTAAAACTATTCAGTGTACTCAATAGTGGATGAGGAGAAGTTTGACCCAAACCACAACGAGAAGTTTTTTTAACCATTATTCCCAGTTCCTGAATTTTATCCAAATCCGTCAAAGTTCCGTTTCCAGACATAATTTTCTCAAGCGCCTTCACTAAAAGAACATTACCAGCACGACAGGGCACGCAAAATCCACAAGACTCATCTCTAAAAAATTTCATATAATTATGCACGATCGAAAGTAAATCTCGATCGCGACTAAAAACTGTAAATGCTCCACCCGTAGAAAGATCTGAATAACAAATGCGCCTATCAAATTCTTTCTCAGAAATACAAGTACCCGAAGGTCCTCCAATTTGAACTGCAAGCGTTCGATCTGCACCGCATAAATCAAGAATTTCTCGAATTGTTTTACCCCATTCGATTTCATAAATCCCAGGCATCCGACAATCACCTGCAATACTCAGTAGCTTCACTCCCGCTGACGCTGGCGTACCCAAACTCCGAAACCACTCGGGTCCATTCAATATGATTCTTAGAGCACAGCCCAATGTTTCTGGATTATTAACTACTGTAGGTCTACGGAGGTAACCCGAAGTTACTGGAAAAGGAGGCCGATTCCGGGGTTGCCCACGCTTACCTTCAGCGGACTCAATCAGGGCGGACTCCTCTCCACAGATATAAGCTCCTGCACCCTCTTTAATTCGAATATCAAAGCTAAAACGGGTACCTAAAATCCTACGACCGAGCAGATGACGTGATCTCATGGATTCGAGCAAAACTTCTAGGTGCTCTCGCAAATAGCTGTACTCCGCTCGCAAATACAGTATACCTTCTTTCGCCTCCACTGAATAACCTGCTAAGGTCATACCCTCAAAAATCATTTCGGGTAATTCCGTGAGCAAAACGCGATCTTTGAATGTTCCAGGTTCGCCTTCATCTCCATTACAAATTACAAAACGCTGATCTGATTCGGAAGCCAAACAAGAAGCCCACTTTTGTCCTGTTGGAAATCCAGCTCCACCCCGTCCCCGAAGCCCAGATTTTTTAATCCACTCAATGACATCCAATGAACCGAGCTCCATCGCTTTCTTAAGTGCTATTCCAGGAATATAATCACAAAAAAAGACAGGACCTTTTAATCGAATATTATTTCTCACTTCGGTGTGGAGAGTGGGATAACACTTTTGAGCCTCCAACGGAATTCGAACAAGATCACGGACAAGACTATTCGACTTCATTCCCGCTACCAATTCGCTGACTCGACTAGGAGTTATAGACGTAAAAACCGTGCCATTAATTAATATCGCTGGCTCCTGATCAGCCATCCCGATACAGGAGGTAGTTCTCAAACCAATTTGATTATCGGATGAATTATCTCCAATAGTAATTCCTAACTCCGATTCAAATGCATAAATAATTTCTTTTAAGCCAGCCATTTCAGCTGTTGCACTTTGATTGATATAAACCGTGTACTTCCCAGCATGCTGAGTCGAAAAAAAATGATAGAAACTTGCTGTGCCTTCGACATGAACCACTGGCAAATCCATTTCCTCGGCGATCACTGCGATCATGTCAGCTGATATGAATCGCCACTTTTTCTGAACTGCACTCAATACAGCCAAAAGCTCCGTCTGCTCAAAATGATATTGAGTCACAATCTCTGCTATCTGAAGCCGCATTTCTGGGCTAATCATAAAAAGAAAAGAACTGACCCCATTAAAACAGCCCCTAAACCGCGAAGTAAAATATTTTCCTTTTCTACTTTAAATACACTTCTAATTGAAAACATCACAAAAATTCCGACACAATGCAAAATTCCAGTAGAAATTAAAAGTCCAGAAAGCACAGCTCCATCGAAGTTCATTTGGGTTACCTCAAAGCCATGCGAATTACCGTGAAAAGATCCAAACAAACAAAGGATCCATGTACTCTGAAATGATTCAGCTCGCCTATGCGTAAACAAACACAAACCGAGAAAAATCAAAGAGAGTAAAATTCCCTGTTCATGAAACGGAAGAGCAATTCCCAATTGCCCGAGAAAAGCACCAACCAACATACCCCCTAAAAAGCTCAGTGATTTTTTAAAAGCTCCTACAATGACTACTTTATCTGTCATTTCAGCACTCCAAATTCCAACAGAAATGGCTGCTAATAAATGATCTATTCCCAAAAAAGGATGAATGAGCCCTGAATAAAACGTGTGAAATCCATGCCCAGGATGACTCCAAGCTCTCTGAGAAAAACATAAAAAGAGGAAAGAAAATCCTACAGTTTTTAAAGCAAGTTTCATTGTATAGACATATCGCAATAAATTTTAATTGCCTAGTTGAATTTTATTAATCGACACTGCATAGTTTTTTGGAGAAAGGTGTTTAATGTGAATTCAAATAAAAAATGGAAAGAATATGCAGTTGATCCAATCGAAGCTATTCGAAAAATTAAAAGTGGAAATAAAATTTTTATACATGGAGCTGCTGCAACTCCCACTCCCTTATTAAATGCACTTTGCAGTCAGGAAAATCTAACTGATATTCGACTCTATCATATTCATGTCTCTGGCTGCTGTCGATTTCTCGACCCTGAATGCCAAAAAAAATTTATTTCAACTTCCCTTTTTTCTGGACAAAATACTCGCATCCCTATCCAAGAGGGACGTGCGGATTTTATTCCTATTTTTTTATCTGATATTCCTAATTTATTTAAATCACAAAAAGTACCATTAGATGTTGCAATCGTTCAACTTTCGCCTCCTGACAAACATGGAATGTGCACGTTAGGCACCTCTGTAGACACTGCAAAAGCTGCCGTAGATTCAGCCAAACTAGTCATTGCCGAAATCAATGAACGAATGCCGAGAACTCATGGAAATTCGGCAGTGCCTTTTAGTCAAATCGATAGTTTTATTTACACTAACCGAGCACTCATCGAATCCCCCCCCCCTATTGAAACTCTGATCGATGCTACAATTGGTGAAATTATTTCAGAGCTTATTGAAGATCAGTCCACCCTTCAGGTCGGAATTGGGAGTATTCCAAATGCAGTGATTAAGCGCCTAGTGAATAAGAGAGACCTAGGAATTCATACCGAAATGTTCTCAGATAACATCATCGAACTAGTCGAGGCGGGAGTTATTACAAATCGATATAAAACCATCCACAACGGAAGAATTACGACAAGTTTTGTCAATGGCACCCAAAAACTTTATGATTTTGTTAATGATAATTCTAAGATTGAATTCCACCCATGCGACCACACCAACGACACTAGCATGATCCGCCAAAACGAAAAAACAATCGCAATCAATTCAGCTATTGAAATTGATCTTTCTGGCCAAGTATGCGCTGATTCCATTGGACATCAAATCTTTTCTGGTATTGGAGGCCAATTAGACTTTATGCGGGGCGCTGCGCTTTCAAAAGGCGGAAAACCTATTATCGCGCTCCCATCTACAGCTGCTCAAGGTAAATTCTCTCGGATTGTCATGACGTTGAAGCCAGGAGCTGGAGTAGTCACCACTCGAGGACATATCCATTGGATAGTAACAGAATACGGAGCCGTCAACCTACATGGTCTCACCTTAAGGGAACGAGGTGAAGCGCTCATTTCGATTGCTCATCCAGACTTTAGGCCTTCACTCAAGAGGGAACTTTCAGAGATCCGCCACTTTTTACTCTGATAAAAAAGATCAATTCTGAAAAACATTTTGTGTTTTATTAAATACTCGCTATTATTATAACTAATGCTAACTCCTTCAGAAGAAGTAAAACGATCTATTTTAGTCGCTGAATTAGATAAAGATTTTTTAAATTCAGTCCATTCTGACCCAAAAATAAATATACTTGCTCCTATTTCAGTAGCAACAGTAAAAGATGCTCAACTAGCATTAGCAAACCGCACTAATCGATTTTTGGCAATCGTTATAAATCCATATATTGACAGGACAAACTGCTTATCGGTGATCCGATTTGCAAGAATTAATCGTCCTACAACTCCTATTTTTGTCATACACGACGACGAACCTCCTTTTAACGAGGAAGAACAAAAGCTATTAGGAATTGAAGCAACCCTAAAAAAACCTATTACCTACTCTCATATTGTTGATTTAATCGCACCTCATATTATTTCACTCGACTCCAATCACATCGAATCTCAACTGGAAGCTCCAATTGGCAAAGAAGTGACTGTTGAAGATTCCAATTTTATTTCCATTCGATCAGAAGATTTTTTAGCTGGATCTAAGTCTATTTTTAATCTCTTTGTCAGACTTGCATCGGGTCGCTATATTAAAATTCTAAATACACATGAATCTTTCGATCCAGAACGCCTCATGTCTTATTTTAAAAAGGGTGTTACAACTTTTTATTTAGAAAAATCTGCCCAAATTGATTATTTAAACTACTGTGATCGCCTCGCTACTGCCTTCATCAAAAGCAAAAAGCTGTCTCTAGATATTAAAATTAAAGGCACTTTAGTGCATGGCGAAGAGACGATGAACTTTTTAAAATCTCAAGGCTTAAACTCTGGAACTATTCAATTTGCTCAAAATTTTGTAAAAAATGTTGAATTGCTGATCCAAAATTCAAAATTTTTAAAGAATGAAAAAATTATAAGTTTTGTCAATGACTTTGCAAAATATGATCATGCTGTTTCGGTTACCATGATCGCCAGCCTCTTAGGCCGAGCTCTGACTTTTGACGGAGAGAGAGCGGTTAAAATTCTAGGCCTAGCCACCTTACTTCATGACATAGGCTTAGTGGGGCTACCAGAAGAGTGCCAATTTGAAGATGAATCTCTCCTTTCTCCAATGGTACTAACAGAGTATCGAAAGCATCCGCTGACTGGATCTCAAATTCTTGCAGAACTCCAATTAGATCAGATGATTCTACAAGGCGTTGAACAACATCATGAGCGCAGAACAAGAACCGGATTTCCTGCTAAACTAGGCGTAGGCTCGATTAATAAGATTGCAGAAATTATAGGAATTAGCGATGACTTTATCCGAATCGTTAGAAAATTTAACAAAGACCCGATTCTCCAAATCTACCAAGTCTACTCCGAAATGAATAATAACGTTTTTCAACATTTTTCTTATGACATAGTAGAAGGATTTAGAAAGGTATTTTTTCCAGCTGACAAACGATTTCAAAATTAATGCCCTTCGTTAAGGTTGCTTGATTGTAATAGAAGTCTATTGAAAAATAAACGGTTAGAAGGAGATTTCAGCATTCAACAGCCGCTCTTTTAGCATTGCTTGAGCGGTACGAGTAATATCCGTGTCATTCAGATTCAGATAAACTAGGAGAGTAAGGCGTTGAGCGTTTTGACTGATAGCTTGGGCTCCTGCATCTTCAAGTGTATTGGCATTCAGCTCCAGAGTAGTTAAGTGTTCCATATGTTGAACGATAGCTTGAGTACCAGCAACTCCGATAAGATTCCAACCCAGCTTCAAAGTAGTCAGGTGACTGAGAAGTTGACCGATAGCTTGAGCTCCTGCATCTCCGATTTCACTAGATTCTAAGTTTAGAAAAGTGAGTTGAGGTAAATTTTGAGCAATAGCCTGAGCACCAGCATCTCCAATTCTACTATCACCAAGATCCAGATAAGTGAGTTGAGTTAGATTTTGAGCAATAGCTTGAGCCTCAGCAATTCCAATGTTATTCCCACCCAGACTCAACGTACCTAGAAGAGGTAGATTTTGAGTAATAGCTTCAATCCCCGTAGCTCCAATTTCATTTAACCCCTCATCCTCATGACTCATCAAATCCAGATAAGTCAGATGAGACAAATGTTGAGCAATAGCTTGAGCTCCTTCATCTCCAATTTCATTGTAAGACATATTTAGAGAGGTTAATCGAGGTAGATTTTGAGCGATAGCTCGAGCTCCAGCGACTCCAATTCCATTGTTACCCATATCCAAAGTAGCTAAAAGAGGCAGATTTTGAGCGATAACATGAGCTCCTTCATCTCCAATTTGATTTACAACTAGAACAAGAGAAGTAAGATTTTTAAGATTTTGAGCGATAACTTGAGCTCCTTCATCTCCAATTTCATTGTAAGACATAT
>CAIYTD010000211.1 GCA_903928955.1 Oligoflexia bacterium
ATTTTTGAAGATCGAAAAGTCGGTCATTCTAAAATGAGTCGACGCATTGTTTTTGAAGCATTGCGTCGTGTTTGGGGATTTCGATGGAGCGCTTTAAGAAAAAAACAGAAACGTTTGCTTGCTTGACACGCTAGCTCTAGTTTTTTAGAATTATAGAAATGATTCCATGGTTTAAAATGATTCAAAAATATTTTTTTTTTCTAATTACATTTTTGTGTTTCAGTCCTATTTTATTTGCTCAGAGTTCGGATTCAACGGCGATTTTAGTGGATAAAAAGACGAATCGTTTACATGTTTGCGAATATTCCAATGGCACGTATAAAATATTGAAAACTTACCACGCAACTTTGGGACAAGTTAAAGGGGATAAAGAAGATGAGAATGACCTGAAGACTCCGGAAGGAATTTATACCTTTAAGTCTTTAATGACTCCACCCTCACTTCAGAAGAAATTTGGAGTATTAAGTTTTTATATTGATTTTCCTAATTCTTTTGACCATTTAGCTGGTCGCACTGGATCAGGTATTATGTTGCATGCTACAAATGAACCTGAACGATTAAAAAAAAACTATGATAGTGAAGGTTGTGTTGTCGTAAATAATGATGAAATTTTAGAGATTAAACCACATATTCGGTTAGGATTGACTCCCATTATAATTTTTTCTGAATTAACTCCTGAATTTATGAATCCTGGAGAAGATATTCAATTGAGGACTTTTTTTGAAAACTGGATTAAAAGCTGGGAAAGCAAGTCTTTAGAGGGCTATATTGGCGGTTATCATTCTGACTTTTCAGCTCAAGGCAAGAATAAGGGTGCATGGAGATCTTATAAGGCAAAGCTGAATTCAATCTATTCGACCATCAAAATTAATCCTCAAAATGTTCGGTACTACCGTCACTCCAAATATTCGATGGTAACGTTTACTCAAAATTATCAATCCAAATTAAGATCAGGCCGTTGGGGCCATCGTTCTCGAGGAACAAAAATTCTTTATATTGCTGAAGAAGCGGGAATGCCAAAAATCATTGCTGAGACGTTTACTGATCTCATGTGGTAGATTCTCCTTTATGATTCAAAAAGTAGAAGCTTTGGTTGTGGGAGCTGGAGTCATCGGAAGTAGCGTAGCCATGCATTTGGCCGAGATGGGGATGAAAAATGTTCGAGTTCTTGATTTTGACTTAGAAGGTTCCCTCAGTAGTTCGGAGCTCAATGCTGGTGGAGTGAGGGCTACATGGGTCCAACCGGTCAATATTGAAATGTCAAAAATGACGATTGATTATTTTGCTCAAGTGGCAGAGGAGGTTGGGTATAGGGCTTCTGGATATCTTTGGCTTCATTCGCCTAAAAGCATTGCAGATGCACTTCAAGCAAGAGAAACCCAGGTCAGGCAGGGATGGCCGGTTGAAGTTTGGGATGTTGCTGAACTTAAGTTGAGAGTACCTTTTTTAGATAAGACTGCTGGTATTTCTGGGGCTATTTTTGCTCCTCGAGATGGGCTGATTAATCCAAATTTATTAAAAAATCACTATCG
>CAIYTD010000212.1 GCA_903928955.1 Oligoflexia bacterium
TTCCCGCGCCGCCTTCGACGGGGCGGTGGTTGGGAGGTGCGCATACATGCGCAACCACCGACAACCGCGGCCTGTCATCAGGTGTTTACCATGTTACACCCAGTGCGCTGCATCAAAAAAGCATGCAAAACGATGCAAGCAGCGCAATGTGGCGCATGCGCAAAGGTCGGTCGCCATGTCTTCTTCGCGCCTTCCGCTCAACGGGGGCGGTGGGGGGACACGCATACGTGCGTAACCACCGACTACCGCGGCCTATCCGGTGTTTACCATATAACACCCAGTGCGCTGCAGCAAAAATCATCCAAAACGATGCAAGTGGCGCGAAACTCTTCTAAATAAAACCATTGATTCATCCATAGGACATGGATTTGACATCGTTGCTTCCGATCTCAATCATAACGGAAGAATGGATTTTGTAGTCACCAATCACGAATCTGGAAATGCAGGAGCTGTTTTTGCCTACGAAGTTCCTCCAAATTTTAAAAGCCAGCCATGGTCAAAACATACGCTTTTGAATCATATCCAAACTCACCAATTTGGCTTCAATTCTGCTGCTCCCGGATCTCCGCTTGTATTTTACCCTTCCAGAGATAAACGTAACAAACCCTGGATTATTGTCAGCGGCGATGGGTCTCAGCAAGTCCATCTTCTTGTTCCTGAGTCTCAAAATCCATCTGATTGGCAGTATTCAGAACATATCCTCCTCAATACCCATTCCACAGTAGGAAAACTTGCCGTTGCAGACGTAGATGGAAATGGATATCCCAAAATTTTTGTTCCTGCCTATGACAACAATGAAATTGAGATACTGACTATCAGACCTAGTGAATAAGTAAGCTATTTGAGCTAGAATATGCCCAGCTATGCTAAAGACTTTTTTATTCCGCTCAGGCCTCAAACAAGATTCTTCTTGGTGCAATTTTATCATTCAATGGATGACTCTTGGACTTTTACTTCACATTGTTGGTGCCATAAAAAGCTCCGGTTTTTACCATAATGACGAACATTTTCAAATTGTAGAATTTGTAAATGCAAAACTAGGAAGGAGCTCCTTAGCCGAACTTCCCCTAGAGTTCAGGGAATTCATGAGGCCTTGGCTTTTTCCAGCTATTTGCACTGGAATCACACTCGGTCTAAAAAGCATCGGAATCACAAACCCTTTTGATTGGGCAATGGGGTATCGGATTTTCTCGGCACTCATGGGCTGGATTAGCACAGTAGGAGTTGGACTGTGCTGTTTTATTTGGTTCCCTCATAAAAAATGGAGGAACTACGCAGTCATTACAATGACTTTGCTTTGGTATATGCCTGCCCTGCACGCTCGGCATTCTTCTGAAAATCTGAGTGGATCGACATTCATGATAGCGCTGACTCTCCTCCTTTTGGGAACTCCGGCAAAAAAAGACAATACTGAGCAACCTGATCAGATCCCCTTCCTTACCGGCCTCCTATCAGGGATCTTTTTGGGCCTTGCTTTTGAATTTAGATATCAAGTAGGGATCATGATCGTTGGGATGTTACTTTGGCTTCTAATAATAGCTAGAATGCCTCTTTTTAGGATCGTACCCATCCTATTTGGAATTTTATTGTCTATTATTTTAGGAATCTTCATCGATTTTTGGGGATATGAAAATTGGGAATTTGCTCCCTGGAATTATCTTAACCATAATATCATTCAACATCACCTGAATGATGGAGATACCTCCCCTTGGTGGGACTATTTTAGGCGCTCTCTCACAGAAAGCTGGCCATTCCTAGGATTTCTGACTCTGATAAGTTTTCTCCTGGCTTGGCTCCGCAATCCTAAACATATTTTAACCTGGAGTTTCCTTCCCTTCTTCTTAGCTCATCTCTGGATTAGTCACAAAGAATTCCGATTTCTTTTTCCACTAGCGCACGCTGGAGGTGTACTCCTCATTCTAGCCATCTCTTCCACCAATCCAGTATCTCGATCCATAAGATGGATTTTTAAAACGCTAATAGGTTTTAACCTCATCGCACTATTAATTTTGACAACTATTCCAGCCTGGATGCCTATTTCTTTTTACGAACAACTCTATCAATTCAAAAAGCAAACATTCAGAATCTATACCACAGAAGATAGCCTATTTAATCTAGGAGGAGCCATTATGAATTTCTATCGCCCTCCTAATATGGAAATCGTTCAGTTAAAGAATTATTCTGATTTTATTCTAATTTTACAAAAAAATAAAAATACACTTTGGTTCTACTACCCTTATTTTAATCTCCCTGAAGAAGCTGGAGTATTAAAAAAAGTCTGCTCAGCTGAATTTTCAGCTCTGCCTTCTTGGATTGAAAGATATAAAATTATTTTTATTCCTAGAAGATTTACAAACTGGACACTCTATCGATGTAGCGTTATTTATGAGAAATGAGTCTCGTAGAAATATTTAAAGAACTCTTTACTTATTTAAACAGTATTCAGTACCAATGGATGCCAACAAGTCCTGAGCTCACTTTAAGGCTCAGAAAATCAAAATCCTCCTTCAGCTATCTTCATCAATACTTAGGTTTAGGATTACCCGTTCATTTCAATGACTTATCACAGGAAGGATTCCCAGAAAATTTATATAATGAGATCTATCCGCTCTCTTTAGCAATGAGTAAAAATAATCAATTCTTCATACCACACCATCATTGGCCAGCTCAGCCAAAAAACGCAACGCATTACGTCTATTTCGGACAAGAATCTATCACTTTAGCGCAAGAAATTCAGAATCATCTCAACTCCTTCCTGGATCAAAAGATATTAGACCTAGGAAGTGGTTCAGGAGCGCTCACCTTTGAAGTTGCAAACGTAGCTAAAAAAGTTTTAGGCCTAGATCCCTGTCCTATTGCAATTCAATGGGCAAGAGCAGCAACTACTGCCCAAGGCTTGAAAAATGTTTCTTTTGAACAAGCCGCCGTTGGGACTCAAAAAGCTGAAAATGATGCATCCGTCTGCAAGTGGGATATTGCCCTTTTCAACCCTCCACTTGCAGTTCCTCATCCCCATTTACAAACTCCCCATCGCGACGGTGGTTCATTGGGTATCCAAATTCCTCTCCTTTTTTTAGACTTTGCAAAACGGCACCTGCGGCCTTGTGGAGAGGTGTTCTGCCTCATTAGCAATCCTATTGTAAAGGGAAGACCCCTTTTTTTTGACTCATTAGATTCACATGTATGGAAGATATTAGATCGACGACGCTTTCATGAACAATTTAATTGCGCACTGTACCGTAAAGAACAGTATCACGAGCAAGGAATTGATAGGATTGAGCTGTACTTCCTACATTTGCAGAAAAGATTTTAAAATGACAGGACACTTCAATTCGGTGAATGCATGATTGATTTCACTTCTTCTACAAGCAAAAGAAGTCCCTTAATATTATCTTGAGATGCTCCTACTAATTTTTCTAAATTAACACTTTCTTTGGTTGATTTAAGAAGTGCATTTACCTGCTCTGGTCCCATCACTACAAGATGATTCAACTTAAAAAGCTCATCCTCTGCTGCAATAAATCGAGTTTCATAATTTTTTGCTAAATCGATGAGTGACTGAGTGAAAACTTGATATTTAGTTAATAATTCATTTTGAAGCTGCTGATAAACAGACAAAACTACCGCTCTCTTCACAACATTCCTAAAAAGCTGCATTGAAAATGGCTTTTCTATCATATCCACAGCGCCTAATTTCATCGCTCGAAGAGTGTGTGATTTTTCTGAATGCCCAGAAATAATAACAAAAGGTTTTTCTATTGCATGATTGCGAGCCCATTCGATTAATTCAATACCATCCATCTCAGGCATTCGAATATCTGTGACAAATGCGTCTGGAATATTATCTTTTTCAAGTTCTTTAATTACTAAAAGCGGAGAATTGAAGGAACTAACAGCATACTGAGTAGAAAGAGCAGCAGCATAAGTTTCCAAAAGATCTACTTCATCATCTACCAGAAATACTTTTCTCTTTTCCATTAATATAACAATGTCAGAATTATTAACTCATGAAAACTAAAAAGTATCCCATAAGTAGCGCTCATTCGCTAAAGCACCATCTGCTAATGACTTAATTAACTCATCATCATTATCATCAATTTTATTGAAATTTCCTTTTGTACGGCGTCTCACTTGACCTGCAAAAACACTTAATATTTCAATTTCTTTTGCAGCGCTAGCTTCACCCTGCCCTTCTATTGCAGTACTTACTCGGCTTAAAACACAAGCCAGAACAAAAAGATCGATCATAATATCAGCTAAACGTTTAGTCGCAAACTGTTTGCCAATAATATTTTTCCCATGTTTTCTTAAAATTCGATCTGCTGCTGCAGACAAATCTCGAACCCCTTCTTCGAAGATCAGGGCATATTCGCGGACCTTAGGGTGCATTTTAGTAAAAGATTTCTTATTTCCTCCGACTCCGGTCGCCCGAGAAATTCTTTTCAAGCCATATTCAGACAAAACACCAAATCCCTTAATAGGATCATTGAAAATCCCTTCAAGAGATTGACTCACTCCCTTGAGTTGCTTTCCAACATCATTCATCGCAGTCAAGGCTATAAAAAGCCTGAGAATATCATTCGTTCCTTCAAAAATTCGATTCACTCGACAATCTCTTACTATTCTTTCATAGGGGAATTCGCACATAAAACCATTGCCACCGGCAATTTGAAGTGCCTCATCAGCCGTTCGCCATAAACATTCCGTACCAAATACCTTACTGATCGCAGCTTCGACTGCATAATCTTCATAATCCTGATCCACTAAAGCAGCAACCATCGAAACAGCTGCTTCTGTCGCATAACAATCTACAACCATATGTCCTAATTTTTGCTTAATCAGGCCGTATTCAGCAATTTTATGCCCAAACTGAACTCTCTCATTTGCCTGCTTGGAAGCGAGCTGAATCAACTGCTTCATGCCTCCAA
>CAIYTD010000213.1 GCA_903928955.1 Oligoflexia bacterium
AATGTTTTTAGGTAAGCAACTCTTTGACGAGATGTTACATGTAGAAACCTATCTCCTCTTAGTAGATAATTACATTACAGATATAGATGAAAAAAAAGCTGCTTTTGACGCCTATCAAAATATCCCTTCAGTTAAGGAAAAAGCCGATTTTTGCTTCCGATATATGGACTCTATAGAGTCTATTGATAAGCTAGACTCTAACGCGAAGAAAACTCAATTCGTGGAAAATTTAATCTGTTTTGCAGCATGCATAGAGGGCCTATTTTTCTTTGGGTCATTTGCTTATGTTTATTTTCTACGGAGCAAAGGCCTTCTTCCTGGCTTAGCAACAGCTACAAACTGGGTCTTTCGAGATGAAACACTCCATATTGAAGGCGCAATGTTAGCGGTTGCAGCCATTAGAAAAGAATACCCAGAGATTTTCAACGAGCAGCTCCAAACAAGAATCTACCTCATGATTGAAGAAGCCATTGAAGTAGAAATGCGATTTTGTGAAGATGCCTTGTCGTGGGGAGTCACTGGACTCTCGCCTACTCTTATGAAACAATATCTTCAGTATTGCGCTGATCAACGCCTCGTGCAATTAGGATTTTCAAAAAAATACTTCACACAAAATCCATTTTCATTTATGGTTCTGCAGGACGTTCAATCTTTGACTAATTTTTTCGAAAAGAAAGTTACTGAATATCAGAAAGGCTTTGATACAGGGAAAAGTTCTATTGTTTTTGATGCCTCCTTTTGACGATGGAAACAGTACCGGCAATGCAGTCATGAAATGCCTTTTTTTCAGGATGAAAAGCTGTTATTAAAAATCCAGCACCTAAAGATAAATAAGAAACTAAATAACTAAAAAAACGAATCAATGATTGCTGAAAGCTGATAGGCGAAAGATCTGAAGAAACGACAGATATCCCAAAAACTTGTTTTCCTAGGGTACTTCCATACCAATAAGACCCAAAAGTATAATACACTAAAGACAAAACTACTCTTAAACTCATTAACAATAATTGAATAGAAAAAGAGTCAAAGGAATCCATAAAAGGCAGCCGAGCCTCTCCTAAGTGATAGATAGCCCATAAAATCATGAGCGCCAACAAGCAGCAGTTAAAATCTAAAAACGCACTATCTAAAAAATCAGCAATCATTCGAACACAGAATCCTGCATAATAAGTTTGATTTTTCACATTAGTTATTTTTATCAACGAGTTTAGCAGCTCCTTGCCTCTCTTCTATCCCTCCTCCTGGCAAACTTCTCAACCTTTTTATCTTTCCAGAAAAATAAATCTTTCCATCTTCAGAACCATAATTGGTTCGAGCTATACGAAAAGAATATGTTTCTCGCAACCGTGACTGAACAGAATCCTCATAAACCCGAACATCAAATTCATAAACGCCCCCTACTTCATCATATTTCAAATTTTCAATGGTAGGCTTTTCTTCGGGTGCTGATTTAGTTGAAAAATCTCTCACCCCCTCGTCGCGATCCATCACCCACCCAGAAATAGAAGCTTGCGGTACCCCAGCATCATCAAACTGAAACGCCACAGAAGTAGGTTGAGTATCATACCAAACCACTATGCTCTTCACTTCTTCTAAATATTTACGACCTAATTCCTCGTTTTCCTTGCGTGTGAGAGTTAACAGATTTTTTTCTATTAAAAGCGGACTCTCGCGTAGCTTTTGAGCTTCGGCTTCCAACAAAGCCTGATCCGCCTGAATCTGGTGTATTTCTCCTTCCAGGAGCGCTTTAGCAGCCTCTAATTTTCTTTTATCACTTTCTCCTGGAGCAGACGAAAGATCATTTTCTATCTTTTTCAAACTGAGAGCCTTTTTCGAAAACGCATTCGTCTTTTTTTGCAGCGCCAATTCTTTGCTTTGGATTCCCTCTAAAAGAGGAGCAGTTTCCACTTCCAAATTTGCTAAACGCTGATGCATAGGGAAGAGCTTTCTATCTAAATCATCCATCTCATCACTCACCTCTAAAACACGGGAAACTTGCTCGGATGTCACGTTTTCTGGCCAAAGAAAAAACCGATTATTCGTTAATCGAATGGATTGCTTATTAAAGATACCTGCTAAATGCGAGGGCACGAGGTCTATTCGTGGAGCAATTGCTGTCTTCACTTCACAGCTCAAGCAAACCAAAGATAAGATGATACCAGAAACCAAATACATCACAGTTTTAAAGTCACGCATCAAAAACCCCCATTTCGAAATCAAACCCCAATCTCAACTAAAAAAATAACACAATCTCACCTGTAAAAACATCACTCGCAGCAACGTTCCGACCAAAAATAGGATGGCTATAAACTAGATTTGCTTGTAACGGATAAAAGAATTTTTTATTTTTGAACCATTCAATCGTCGAAAACCCTGCCATCACCACAACTGAATGCAACGTCTGTGAAGGGAAAAGAGCATCTAACTCAGCGTATCTCTGGGAAGAATAAAGCGTCCCACCTGAAAAATGAGTTTGCGTTTGAAACTGAAAATGATACCCAGCGCCGGTCATGATACCTAGAGCTGGAAAAAAATAACTGACAGAAGTCCCAAGTGAAGCAACTGCCCCAGTCTCACGGGTTAATGTTTCTTGATCTGACGAAAGAGAATCGGTATCCGAGATGGGAATCCTTCGATCCATTTGATTGGATAAAAGTGCCAAAATACCGCCAAAAGCATTCCATCTTAAATCGGGTGCCAGTATTCTATCATAAAGAACCGTCTCCCCAATTTGAACTCGACCATCCCCTGTAGGAATATCGAGAGCAGCATTTGAATTGGGGGCGATACCTGTCGGAAGAACTAATGTCGTCTTCAATGACCAGAGATTCAACGGATCCTGATGCACAACGTATTTGCCAATCACTTGAATATCTCCAATATTGGAAATACTCTTGGACTGGATTGGCTGATATCCCAATCGACTCACTTTTTCGTTGACTGCATTATTCAACTGTCTTGCAGCGTTATTCCCATCATCCACACTCAGATTTGAAACGTGTTCTACCCATTTTTGACCTTCTGCAGATCTAGAAAATCCAGAATCAGCACTCACTGAAATATTCATCACTGGAACAGCTACTGCCAAAGTTAATCGCTCGCTTAACCCAATAGCTAAAACTGGAACTTGAACATTAGCAACTACATTCACTGCTCCTGTGCTATTTCCAGGACCTCCATTTACATCCAGCCCGGTATCTTTTATTGTAGAAAGAACAATACTTTTTTCAGTAGCGGTTTTTTGAGCATCTAAGACATCAGTCCAGTGAATCACTCTGTTCAGAGGAGCGCCCAAAGGCTCAAACTGGCCTCCTCCTCCAAAACGAGTATCACTCGCTACATAAACATTTGAAAATCGAGGATTACGGATTCCAGAGGGAAGAACTTGTGCTGAATCCAAAAAAAAGGGTGGCACGAGATCAAGCGCGGACGCTATTGGAAGCGTAGAAATAAAAATTATGATCAGAATGAATCCAACTTTAACTTTCATATGCCCTGTGTACCTCCGACACCCTTTTATAAGTGAACCTAAATCAATACCTATTACATTTCAGAACGTAATTTACGAGCCTCTGCAAACTCACCTAAAGTTTCAGGAATTCTATCTAAATTATAGGTAGCTGGATCTTGTTTGAGAAGGTCATCTAAAATATTTCTAGCTAAATCTTTCTCAGTACTATCTCCTGTAAAAAGTGTCTCAGCATAAAAAATCACGTTCAAAGTTAAATGAGGAGCATGGTCATAAGCCTTCTTAGAATAGTTGAGTGACTTCTCTCTTGAACCACCAAATAAGGTTGGCGTCTCCTTCAATGGCCCATTCAAATCCGAGATTGAGCAGAGTGGGGTGCTCTACTTGGAAGCGGCCGGCTTTGGTCG
>CAIYTD010000214.1 GCA_903928955.1 Oligoflexia bacterium
ATATGAACTTGAACTTCAGCGCCCCCTGTAAAATCAATTCCATAGTTCAATCCCTTCGTCAAAAGGAGAACAAATGTAAGAACAATTGCAATCACTGAAATTCCCATCAGAAATTGCCGCTTACCCACAAAATCAAACTGGGTACCTGGCTTAATGAGTTCCAACATGTCCCTGCTCCTTTTCCATTCTCATCAAATACTCAAAGTCTTTGCATTGCGGTTTTCTAGAAATTTCAGGTAAAGATCAAAAATTAAGCGGCATACAAATACTGCAGTAAAGAGAGTAGTCACAATACCAATCAGCAATGTTACCGCAAACCCCTTAATGGGCCCAGTTCCATACAGCATCAGCACGATTCCAGCTGCAGCGTTTGTAACGTTAGCATCCAAAATAGTACGAAATGCCTTCTGAAAACCTGCTTCCACCGCTGCACCCGGCCTCTTGCCCAATCGTAGCTCTTCTCGAATTCGCTCATAAATCACAACATTAGAATCAACAGCAATCCCTACAGTTAATGCAATGCCTGCAATTCCAGGAAGGGTCAAAGTAGCCTCTAAGCCGACCAATGTAGCAAGAACAAAAAGAACATTGAGAATTAATGAGAATACAGCAATCAAACCGCTGGTCTGGTAGTAAATGGCCACAAAAATAAATACAGCGGCACTTCCGATTAAACTAGCCCATGCACCTTTATGAATCGAGTCCTGACCTAAAGAAGGACCCACGACTCTTTGTTCTAAAAATTCAAGCTGAGCAGGAAGTGCTCCTGCTCGAAGTACAATTGCCAAATCCTTGGCTTCCTTCATCATGGCTTCGTTATCACCACGGCCTAGGCTGATTTGGCCTCTTCCTCCACCAATACGGCTTTGAATCACGGGTGCTGAATGAACAATATTATCAAGAACAATCGCCAAACGGTGACCAATATGATCGGCAGTCAAGTGATCAAAAATGGAGGCCCCTCTTGGATTCAGCGTAAAACCCACATTCGGCCGTCTATTTTCAGAATCAATTTGCACAGAAGCATCCTGCAAATCATCTCCTGTGACTTCTGCTTTAGAATGCAGGAGAAAAGGAAACCGGCCAGTATCTCCCTGAGCAGTAGATCCTTTAGATCTTTCAAAAGCAATTTCGTCGTCTTCAGGGATTTTTCCTTTTGCAAAGTCATTGATCTTCCGAACATAATCAGAAAATTTCTGCCCTTCTTTGTAAGTAATCCCATTTTTCTGCTCGATCTGAGAAACTAAAGTAGCCAGCTGGGCAACAGTCATCGACTGATCGTCTACCATTTTAAATTCGAGTTTAGCGGTACGACCGATTAATTCTTTAGCTCGATCTACTTCTCGAACCCCTGGAAGCTCAACGACGACTCGATCAGCCCCTTGACTCGTAATCGAAGGTTCTGAAACCCCAAATTCATCAATTCGATTTCGAATCACTTCAATACTCTGATTCAAAGTGCGTTCGCGCACTTCACTTCGATAATCATGGGACAGCCCCAATTCGAGATGCCCCGGAGACTCACCGGCCAACCGAAGAGTCCAAAATTCTTTTTTTAAAATTTTATAAAATTCCTCGCGCTTTCCGGGATCGAGATCGAAAGCAATGCGAGCATCGTCAGCAGGAAAACCTTCTCGAAGCACTTTCACGTTCGAGAGAATGACTCCCTTTTCTTTCAACCTATCCTTCAAACTAGACGATTGCCGCTCGAGAACATCTTTGAAAACCTTATTGAAGTCCAAACCGAGTACCAGATAGAGCCCACCTTGCAAATCTAGACCCAAATTGATTTTCTGTTTAAACGGAAATCTTGTTTTCTCTAAATCCAAGTTGGCTAACGTTGGGAAAACGTAAACACCTGAAAGAATAACAAAAAAGACGAGTAAAAGACATTTTCCCCACCAGGAGCGCGACATAAGTAAACCCCTCTAATAAAATTATTGAGCTAGATCTTTGATCTGACCCTTCACTACTTGTGAAACCTGACTTTTAAGCATTTTCACTCGAACATCATCTGCAATCTCAAGAGTCACAACTTTTTCGGTAATTCCAGTTACTTTTCCTAAGAGACCCGAGGAAGTGACTATCTCATCCCCCTGCTTCAAAGAGGATATCATTTGTTGTTGTTCCTTCATTTTCTTCTGCTGGGGACGAAGAACAAGAAAATAAAGCACAGCAAACATGAGCAAAAAGGGTGCAAAAGCCATTATTCCACCCGCTTGTTGAGTTGCTCCCAAGGCAGTTGAGCCAGCCGAGCCTGCAGGTACTGCGGGAGATTCGCCGAAAGCAAGGGGGACTAAGTCGGTGAGTACTACGAAACTTATGACTAAATAATAGATTCTAAAAATCTTGTTCATCCGATGGTCATCGCACATCGTGCGCCCGATTTCGATAGAAAGTTTCAGCCCATGCGTCAAAACGACTTTCTAATATCGCTTTTCTCATCTGCTGCATCAGATCAATATAGTATGTTAAATTGTGAATCGTATTTAGCCTAGCTGAAAGAAGTTCTTTACTCACAAAAAGATGTCTTAGATAAGCTCTGCTATACTGCGTGCAAGTTTCACAAGCACAGTCTGGATCCAAAGGTTCATTCGCATCCGCGTATTGAGCATTTTTAATATTTATTTTCCCACGACTTGTAAAAAGCTGTCCATTGCGTGCATTTCGGGTCGGCATGACACAATCAAAAAGATCAATTCCTGCACGCACCCCCTCGACAAGGTCCTCTGGGCGACCCACTCCCATCAAATAACGGGGTTGATCTCTTGGCAAAAGAGGGGCAGTAAAATAAGCCATCTTTTGCATGAGCTCAGGGGTCTCCCCAATCGAAAGGCCTCCTATTGCAAACCCATCAAAAGGAAGTGCCGTTAGGTCTCTCACAGACTGCTCCCTTAAATTTTCGTAAAGCCCCCCCTGAATAATCCCAAAACGAGCTTGATGGTCTTTCAATTTTACCTCTAAACCACGCTCTGCCCAACGCACCGTTCGGCGCATCGCGGTTTCAACCTGCTCTGGAGTGGCTGGATAAGGAGGGCACTCATCAAAAGCCATCACAATATCGCTTCCCAGTGAGCGTTGAATCTGCATCGATAGTTCAGGAGTAAATCGATGAGAACTCCCGTCAATATGAGATCGAAAAGTAACCCCCTCATCATCAATTTTATTCAAATCTGCCAATGAAAAAACTTGAAATCCACCGC
>CAIYTD010000215.1 GCA_903928955.1 Oligoflexia bacterium
AAGGAATTCCTCTAGTTAATCCTGTAGATGATGATGGGATGTTTACTTCAGAAGTCCTTGAGTTTCAAGGTCGTCGAGTAAAAGAGACAGATAAAGATATTATTGCTTTTGTTAAAAAATCTGGGTGCCTCTTTAAACAAGAGACTTATTTACATAGTTATCCATTCTGTTGGCGCACAGATACTCCGCTCATTTATCGTGCTGTTTCCAGCTGGTTTGTAGCTGTTGAGAAAATTAAAGATAAAATAGTTCAAAATAATCAAACAACACAATGGGTCCCTGAACATCTCAGAGATGGTCGATTTGGTAAATGGTTAGAAAATGCTCGAGATTGGGCAATTTCTCGCAACCGTTTTTGGGGAACACCTCTTCCTATTTGGAGAAATGAAGAAGGCGAGGTGATTTGTATTGGATCAAGAGATGAACTCGAGGCTTTGTCCGGTGAAAAAATTGAAGATCTGCATATTGATCGAATCGATTTAATAAAGATCCCATCGCCTACAGGAAAGAGTCCATTACAACGAGTAGAAGGGGTTCTTGACTGTTGGTTTGAGAGTGGTTCCATGCCCTATGCTCAATGGGGCTATCCACAAAATAACTTAGAAGAATTTACTAAAAATTTTCCAGCAGATTTTATTGCAGAAGGGCTCGATCAGACGCGCGGATGGTTTTATACTTTAATGGTAATTGGAACAGCCCTCTTCAATCGCTCACCCTTTAAAAATGTTATTGTGAATGGTCTCATATTAGCTGAAGACGGCAAAAAAATGAGTAAAAGTCTTCGTAACTACCCTGATCCAATGGAGGTTTTAAATAAGCACGGGGCAGATGCACTTCGGCTTTATTTAATTGATTCCCCTGTTGTCCGAGCACAGGAACTGAGATTTTCTGAAGGTGGAGTAAAAGATATTACTCGTAGAATTTTGTTGCGCTGGTGGAATTCTTATTCTTTTTTCATAAATTATGCCAATATTGATGAATTTAGACCGCGAGGTGATTTCAAGAGTTCACCTAATCTTTTGGATCAATGGCTTATTTCTAGATTAAATTCGCTCATCGAGAACACTCATAAGGAGATGAGTCATTATAGGCTTTATAATGTTGTTCCTGGGTTGCTTCAGTTTATTGAGGATCTTACTAATACGTATATTCGTTTTAATCGCAGACATTTTTGGCAGGACGGTATGCCAGAAGATAAGCGATTTGCCTACGAAACCTTATATGAAGTTTTATTGACGCTGAGTAAATTAATGGCTCCTTTTGCTCCTTTTTTGGCAGAGAGCACTTATCAAAATCTCATTTCAACTAGAAAAGATTTTTGTGAAAGCGTACATTTAGAGGTTTTTCCAGAAGCAGATTTAAGTCTCGTTCGTACTGATCTTGAAGAAATCGTTCGAACAATGGAAGCACTTGTATTTCTTGGTAGAATTCATCGAGAGAGAATCTCTGTTAAAGCAAAAATACCACTTTCTTCTATGGTTATAATTCATCGTGATAAAAATATTCTCAGTAAACTAATTAAATTTGAGCCGTATTTTCAAGATGAATTAAATATCAAAAAATTCGATTATGATTCAAATGAAGATCATTATATTCAAATTTCTGCTAAGGCGAATTTTCCATTGCTTGGTCCTAAGTTAGGTTCTAAAATGAAGAAGGTTGCTATTGGGATTCAGAAATTAGTTTTATCAGATTTGTTAAAATTGGAAGCTGGCGAAACATTAATTATTGAGAATGAGTTAATTAAATTGTCCGATGTAGAAATTCGTAGAGCTCCAAAAACAGCTAATCCAAATCTATCCACACATCAATTAATTTCAATTGAAATTGATCCTACAGTGACGTCTGTGCAAATTTGTGAAGGTTTGGCTCGAGAGGTAGTTCGTAAAGTCCAGGCTGCGCGAAAGAATGCGGATTTAATTTTGGACGATCGCATTACTCTTGAGCTCAGATGTAAAGGTCCGATTCGAGAGGCTATTGAAGTTCATCAGGATATGATTCAACGCGAAACTCTTTGTGTTCAGCTCATTTTGTCAGAGCTTCCGCGAGGAAAATATAGTGAGAAAGCTGAAATTGATGGAGAAGTAATTGAAATTGGAATTACTCCACAGAAACGACAGAATGAAAGACTTAAATTTTAAACCGATTGGTATATTAAAAACTTGTTTTAAAGAGAAATTTGGTATTCCAAGACAGCCAAGGCTTATTGACGGGGCTATCGGTATTTTAAAGCTTAATGATGATTTTAGGCTTCGAAATGCGATCAGGGAGATAAAAGGGTTTAGTCACCTCTGGATTATTTTTGTTTTTCATCAGCATCAAGCCAAAAACTGGAAACCTTCTATTCGTCCTCCTCGATTGGGAGGCGCCCGTAAAGTTGGAGTATTAGCCTCTCGGTCTCCTCATAGGCCTAATCCCATAGGATTATCAGCAGTGAAATTAGATGGTGTAGATTTGAACGCTTTGGGTGGTGCTGAACTATTTCTTAGTGGGTTAGATATTTTGGATGGAACACCAGTATTAGATATTAAGCCTTATATTCCATATGCCGATTCAATTTCAAATGCATTGTCAGGATGGGCAAATGACCCCATTGAATATACAAGAGTAACATTTTCCGATAACGCATTGAAGTCAATCGAAGGGAAAAAAGTATTAGACTATCCACATTTGAAGGATTTAATTACAGGAATGCTTGAGCTGGATCCTCGGCCAGCGTTTCAAAAGCGGAGTATGCCTACTTCAAGTCCTGAGTCGGAAGGCACTCAGTATGGTTTTAGGCTTTTTGATTTTGATGTGAAGTGGGAAATTCGAGATAGTAGTTTTCATATTGTAGATATAGTTGATTTTTTGTAGAAATATAAAGCGGAGTTAAATTTCACACTTAACTCCGCAGCAGGATAATTTTTTTCAACTTTTAACGTCCAACAGATTCCCATTTTGTCTGGGTTGACTTCAAAAGAGGGTGACTTACTAGTAGATGCCATACAACCGCACAAAAACCTTCAGTATGCGGAGTAATTCTATCTTTGGAGATAACCGGAATAACAACACAAGCATCTGAAACTTCTTTAGCATATCCTCCATCCTTTCCAACGATAGAGTAGACTTTTGCATTTACTTCTTTTGCAAGGTCCATAGCTCGAACAAGATTAGTTGAAACGTTTTTTTCGCGGCTTCCTCCGCCTACAGAAAATACTAGGATAGCGTCAGACGCTCGAAGGTGGGAGCCTTTTAGCCATTCAGAGTAGCAGCTTTCCCAGCCTTCGTCATTAATCCGAGCTGTCAGTTCTGAAACGTTATCTGTGGGAGCATAAGCCTCAAAACCACAGATCTTTCTAAAATCATTGACAGCATGTCCAGCATGTCCTGCTGATCCGCCTACTCCCAAAATAAATAAACGTCCCCCTTTTTCTCGACATTCTGATAATCCTTGAGCCAGACGTTCAATCGATTGTTCGTCTAATTTTTGAATGAGCTCAATGCTTTCGTCTAAATAGTTTCGGCTAAAATTTTTCATATCTGCCTATTTTAAAGTGCGTTGAATCTGCAATTAATAATTAAAAAAATTTCTTTTGCTCTAATATCTTGAAACTCATGTTCAGAGTCAATAAACAGTCTCGATCTAAAATAATTATTCTATTGAATTCAGAGCTGGAATCCTGCTGCAGTTGCATCTTTATAAAACATTTTGACTGTTTCTAAAGAATATTCTGCTAGAGATTTTCCGCGCAAACTAACTTTACTTAGCTGCTCATCTGTCATTGTAATAATATGGCATCCACAATCGTCTGCTTGATAGATATTTAGAGCTTCTCGAGGGCTCGCCCATAAAATTTTAGAGCCTGGGTAGGGTGAAAATGCTTGAACTGCTTCTCTCATAATTGGTATTGGGTCGATGCCAGTGTCTGCAATTCTACCAGCAAAAATTGATATAATCGCATTATCTTCTGGCTGGATGATTTCTCTGATGCCTTTGAGTTGCTCTTTGGTGAAAATAGCGGTGATATTAAGCTTCATTTTCAGTTCAAAAAGTCGACGAATAAGCTTGAGACTAGATTCATTCTTTGTATTAGTAATCGGAATTTTGACGTTTACATTTGGACCCCATGAATTAATTTCAGTAGCTTGTCGCTCCATTTCCTCAAATTCATCTGAAAAAACTTCAAATGAAATAGGCAAATCCTTAATCGTTTTGAGAACGTCTTTTGCGAATATCGCATAGTCCTTAATGCCTGCTTTTGCCATTAAAGTGGGATTTGTTGTAAATCCTTGTACTAGTCCTTCTTGGTAGCGTTTTAGCATATGTTCCTTATTCGCACCATCCGCATAAAGAGCAACTTTCAAGGGGGGCTTATTAAATGTCATCGAAGGTCCTTTCTATTTTGATTGATTACGAATCCGTATCTTACTACTTTTGAACTGTTTTTTACTAATGATCAAGCAATAATCTTTATTCTTTTAAGCGGCACCTGAAATGGTTGAAATACAGATGTACTGCTGCAGTTTTTATGGTATATCTCGCACTAGATTGTGGGCTGGGTGAAAAGAAAGATGTTGTGAAATTTCTCCGATTCACTGTTCAAAAAATTACCTATTGTGGAATGTTACTTTTTATTTCATCGTCGGTATTTGCATTAAATACCGATATTTCTGGTTTAGATTTGGTGGGAGGCCTACCAATTCAGGTTAAGTTGGAACAAGCGCCTCTAGCTACAGTTTTGGTTTTTCTTTCGATTAAGTGTCCTTGTTCTTTGAGTCATCACCCTTCTTTGAATCTTCTTGCTGAAAAATTTACTTCCTTAGGTTTTCAATTTGTTGGGATACACTCAAATGCGAATGAAAATTTAAAGTCATCATTAGAGTTTTTTAAATTTTCAAAGCTCGTTTTTCCTGTTGTACAGGATGCACAGGCCGAGTTAGCAAATCGTTATGATGCTTTTAAGACGCCGCATGTTTTTATTGTGAGTCCAACCAGGCAGGTATTGTTTAGCGGTGGCGTAGATAATACTAAAATTTCTCAGAAACCGACCCAATTTTACTTGCGAGATGCATTGATTGCAATTCAAGAAGGGAAGCAACCTGCTCAAAATAATGTTCGTGTTTTAGGTTGTGAGATTCAGCGTCCATAAGTTTTTAAAAGGTTTATCAAATGGTTCTAATAAAAAAAACTATCTTAATAGGGTTGCTTTTTTACTTCTTTTTGGGGTGCTCTCCCTTAGCGAAGCAAGGTTGGCAACGGATGGGTAAAGGAATTCAAAGAACGCAACATACGCGAATAGGCTCTGTTGGTAAATTTCCTAAATTGAATCTGTCTTTTTTAATTACTCCTATGTCAGGTGAATCGATTCGAGTTTCGGAGGTAGTTTCTTTTCAGCTTGTTTTTTGGCGAGAAGGAGAAGGGAGCGTTGCAGATCCTTTTTTGAATCCTGAGTTAACACCCTATATTGAGCTTTGGATGGCTATGGCTGGAGGAGGACATGGTTCACACGATGTCACTGTGAGTCGTTTTTCTCAGGATAACTCAGGTATTTTCAAAATAGATGGTGTTGTTTTTAATATGGCTTCAATTGAAGAAGATGATTGGGAATTTCAAATTTCCTTGAAAGATAATGATGGGAATTTAATTGAAAAAGCTGTGCAAACTATCACTGTTGGCATTAAATAGTCCCCTAATGATAAATGGTATAATAAGTCAGATCAAGTTGATTATACTGGGACTGATTTTTTGTTGTCTTTTCAATTTCCAATATGCTGCGGCGGCTGCCTGTTGTGCACGGAATTCCGCAGTTCCTGTTTTGATCGTTGGCGAAGATGAAGCTCAATTTAATTTCGGTATGTCTTTAGGCGCTGTAGTTGCAGAAGTTTGCGATGAAGGGATTCCTGTTTTTGGTTCTCCTGAGACGTCTGAAATAAATCAGCTCTATCGGCTGGAGGGTGCTCTCTTGCTTTCTGATCGATTTCAAGTGGGTATGAGCTTAAATGGAGTGAATCATCGGATTACTAAACCTGCTCGAACAGATTCGCAATTAGGGATAGGGGATACTAGGATAAGTTTGGGTTATGAGTATCTTCCTAGTTGGACATATTCAAGTTGGAAGCCTCAAGGTTTTTTGTTCTCCGTGCTTACCTTTCCTACTGGGCGGTCGAGTTATGAATTCGAGAGTCTTACTGCAGCAGATGTAACGGGGAATGGCTTTTACTCAGTTTCTATTGGTAGTCTTTTGATTAAGCGTTGGACTGTCTGGGATGTGTTTATGGTACCGGAAGTACATTATTCTTTGCCTAGGACATTTAAAATAGGTGAAGTGGAGCCTGGTTTTGGCGGAAGTATAGGATTTGGAGTAGGTATGAGTCCTTGGGAGGGTAATTTTAGATTAGGTCTCAGGGTGCAGCCTCGTGTCGATCAGTCTAGATATATCGCATTTAGGAATTCAGATTTGAGTCGAGGAATACTCGCGAATTGTGACACTGGGTTAGATATCGCTTATCTTGTAACTTCAAATGATACGTTAATGATCTCCTATATTGATCAAACACTCTTAGGACCTGCTATTAATTCAAATTTAAGTAGAGTTTTTGGATTGAATTTTCAGCATCGGTGGGAACGATAAGACTTTATTCCATCTTTTTGTATTTTTGACTCAGATTTTATTTTTATTTGGTTCTACTGTTTTTTTATGTATCTGAAACTATTAACTTTTTAAAGTATAGTTTGGTTATAAATAGAAGATAAAATTTAGAATAAGTCGCAATATTATGTGCTGAAGGGTTCAATATATTAAAAATTCTGAGATCGGTTAGGGATGTTTAGATATTTATGCACCATTAGGTTGAGCTTTTTTAGGCAACCTTGGTACTGTGAATAAGTCCGTCTCTATTATCGTAAATAATCAGTAATGAGCTACTATAGAATTTTTGAATCATGTATGGTATTTTTTTGAGGTAGCTCAATTCGATTAAATATTTAGGTTAAAATTAATAGACTTGGCATTATTAGGCTGCTTTTTGAAAAACGTAGATATTAGTACCAAAAAGACTTTTTATAAATTAAGTCTCATTTTAAGTAAAAGGTAAAAAATATCGCATATGGATGAAGTCGAAGACAAAGATAAATTGACTTTTACAGTCTCATTTAGAGATCCTTATCTAGCTGTTTCTCTTAAGGGCAAGTTCAATAAAAACTCTCAAACTGTAATTGACGAATGTTTGAAGTCGATTTTGGAGAGTACTGCTCAAAGCATTACTTTGATTTTTAAGGAAATAGAAGATATTAACCGTCATAGTATTCATATCCTTGTGAAATTTCAGATCGCAATTAGAAAAAAACCTGCAATCCTCACTTTGTGCGAAATTAATCCCGAGCTGGTTGAATATCTTATTAGTCAAGCAGCAATTCGCAAGGTAGAGATTTTTCAAACTTTACCTGAAGCTATTCTTGCTGCTCGGAACCTCCTAAGTAAAAAGTAACAGCTTGAAAGGGAATCGATATTACTCTATTTATTGTCCATTCTTTTTCCTCTAATTTTAGAAATATTGAATTTAATATTGGAGCAGTCTATCGTTTTTATGTCATCTGTATTTTTAAACTACCCATCTTTTTCCAATTGACTTTAATTATTTTGTAAATAATTTAAAAAAAATTCAATCATAAGTTGGCACTGTCAATATTTGTATGCTACCAGGCTATTGCAGTGTTTGATGGGTATTTTTGTTTTTCGGGGTATTATGTTGAAAATAAAGTCTGATTATACTTTTTTAAATAATTCTTTTGTATTTTCAAAACTATTTTTTTTCCACCAGATAATTTCAAAAAAGAAGTTTGAATACACTGCTAAGTCAACAACTTTTTTTTCCACTTTAGCTGAATCCAATGTAACTGATGCCAATCTTATTTTAGATTTTTGTTATTTGAATATAGACATCAGAAAGATTAAAGAAGTTGCCATTTCAGAGAATATTCAAGCAATTCGTTTATTAGGAATAGACATTAGAGACGAAGAACTTAGTTTTTTAAAAAACAAAAATAAATTATGTTATCTCAATTTAAGTGCTACCCCGCTGACTGGCAAATTTCTATCATTTCTTCCTTCGTTTCATAGCTTGCGAACTCTCGAATTAGGCTTCACTCAGTTAAACGATAGAAATGCGAAATATCTGAATCAGTTTTCTGAATTGACAAAGTTAATTATTCAACAAACAAATATTTCAGATAAAGCTATTGCTTCTCTTAAATCATTAGAAAAACTAAAGGAACTTGACTTATCCTATACCTTGATTACCAATCAGGCTTTAAGAGAAGTTTCAGGGTTTAAGCATTTAGAAATTTTGAAATTAAAAAACTGCAAAAATCTAACGAAAAAACAAATCGATCATTTGTCGTTGCAACTGCCTGCTCTTCAGATTAGAACATGATCCTTAAGTTGTGAGGATTTTGCCTATGTCTATTTACAATTTTCAGATAAAAACAATGGATCAAAAATTTATTGATCTGACTGCATATAAAGATCAAGTATTATTGATTGTTAATGTTGCAAGCCAGTGTGGTTTCACAAAACAATATGAAGGATTAGAGTCACTTTTCCAAACTTATAAAGTTCGGGGATTTTCTGTGCTTGGTTTCCCTTGTAATCAGTTTGGTTCTCAAGAGCCGGGGAGTGAAGCTGAGATAAAGAAATTTTGTGAAATAAAATATAATATTACTTTTCCATTATTCGCCAAAATTTTTGTTAATGGACCAAAAACTGAGCCCCTTTATAGCTATCTCAAGGCTAATAAAACTGGATTTTTAGGTATTCCTGCTGTCAAGTGGAATTTCACTAAATTTTTGATAGACAGAAAAGGTAATGTATTGAAAAGATATGCGCCTCAAACCGATCCAATGGCTATTGCTCAAGATATTGAAAAACTACTTTAGGTTGTTTTTAAATTTTACAATTCTTGAAGTGTCCTTTTTAGGAGACTAGTTATTCCAAAATATTGCGTTCATAAAACAACTAATTTTCTGTTTGGAATGCCATTTGCCTATTATGGTTTTTATGAGCAAAATTGGGTAAACCAACCTTATGTTGCGATTGCAACTTCTAGTTTTATATTAAGCACGTTTTTTTTGAGTCCTGATTTAGATTTATCTCAGTCTATTGCAACTAAAAATTGGGGTGCTTTG
>CAIYTD010000216.1 GCA_903928955.1 Oligoflexia bacterium
AGCGTCAGTTAAATCGGACTCATAATGTGTCTGTTCAAAACTCATGCTTGCCCCCTGTATAATTTACGAAGTTATAGCAGGGGGATTTTAGTTTGCACTGCGTCAAATTGTCAATTACGGGCTTTTAAAACAGACTCTTACCTGGGGGCTAGGTAGTGCGGACAAGATATGCGGATTTATCTAAGTTAATTATTTGTAGCGGCGAGGTGCGACTGCAAACATCTAGTTAAAGCTAATCCAACTAAACTATTGCAGCTGTGGTTAAATAAATCGGAATTCTGGCAAGAATGATCTGCTGGAGTGAGTCCAACAGAGGCTGATCTTGCTTGTACTTCTGAAACTTGATTTATAGCTCCTATGACAACACTAGAGAGAGGCGGAACGGATATAACCATAGCATGATGGTCTCCCATAGCAGAAAAAAGACTACTTATTCTTCTATTGTTTAATTCATAATCTATTTGTTTTGTCTCGAGCTCTATCGTTGTAAGACCAGTCGAAAAAAGAATAGCATCCATTATACCACTTTGCATTCCAATTTGAAAAGCCACTTTATCTTTCAAATGATGAAACAATCGCATTTGATCTATAATCGAGGTTTCAATATCTGAAAAAATCGGATTACTCCAATGCTCAGAGCAAGAAATAGCTTTTCCTGAAGTAATTAAAGCCTGCACTCTTGTCCATGTATTCGGAATCTTGGGTCCAAATAACATACATTTTTTAGGTCTAACACTTTCACATATTTTTAAGACTGCTTCCTCCGTCATATTACGGTCTTTCTGGTATTCTCCCTGACGATTCCATACCATTACTCCGCCATATTGATCCAATTGGTGCTTTATTTGATCTGCATAATTTATAATTTTATTTTCACGATCTCTTGGAAGGTCTTTGTTTAAGGCTTTGATTAAGTAAGATTGAGCACTATCTGGATGCTCCGTAAAATAATTTTCTATGACTTTAGTCGCAGCCCTATATCTTCCCCAAGTTGGGGTTTCAAAAGTCTTATCTGTATGATTTGGAATATACTTCCCTTTAAAGTAACTCAACTCATCTTCATGGCCTGTAGAATCAAAACGAGCTTTAGGATCAACAATAATTCGATTCACTAAGCCTATATCCTTGAAAAAGCTATAAGCTTTGAATCCATTATTTAACTTTTTAAGTTCTGTTTCTTCTATGGCTGAACGACTCAAATTAGACAGCAATTCATCTCTCCTCTGAAGTGGATTTAAAAAGTCACTATATCCATCGATATATAGATAAGCATCAGTTTTAAATTGAAGTGCTGCCCCTAGATGGAACATTTCCCCAAGAAAACCAGCATTAATTGTATAAATGTCCTCGCAAAATCCAAGACAAGAGATTAGAAGTAAAAAAATTGACAACTTTATGTGCCAAAAGAAACCCTTCATTTTTAAATTATCGGAATTTCTGTTTAATTTATAAATAAAAGGCTGTTGAATTAACTATGCAGAGTAGAACGCTAAGCATGCTATAACCCCACCCATGATCCAAATCATGTGGTCAATCATTGGCTTTGCCATCGCAATCGCATCTCTCGTGATTGCGGCCTTCATCCCCTGCCAAGGATGCGGAGCATTGAACCGCAGAGGCGCGATGTCGTGCAAATCCTGTCCATCTGTAATCACAGATTAGGCAAGCATCCTTTTCATTCTAAAATGTGCGAATTGCGAATTGTGTGATTATACTAAAATCACACATCGGCAGAACTCTTAACCTAGACAAATTGAGTTAAGTATAAGATTTTAAAAGTAAATTTGCTTTGGATATTTCATGAGACACTTCCCCTATCCCATCACTGTGCGCATCCTCAATGGCTATATCGAAGTCCAAGTTCCCGACTTTGGACTCATTCGCGCTAAGAAAAGATTTAATGACCTTAAAAAAGCAAAAGATTTAGGAGATCTTATTTTAGGGGTTATTCAGGAAGTAACAGACATTTGCAATTCTCAAAAGAGCAAACCCCTACCCTTGCCATCCAAGCCTAGAGGAGCTTTTGAAATCGAAACTACTGACTTACTCACTACCCAAGAAGTACAAAGAATACTGCAAGTTTCTCATGAAACCGTTAGAAGGCTAAGCAATCAGGGCACCCTTGGATCGTTTCGAACCACGGGTGGACACAGGAGATTTAAACGCACCGAAGTGGAGCAAATGCTTTCAGAGCGAAGGAAGCTTACTTCAAAAAGGAGAAAATAGAAGCTTTCAGCGTTTTTAGTCCGCCCCCCTACCCTCTTTTTCGCGGTCCCAGACCAGGAGCGCATACTCATGCGTCTGGGTCTTGCCTTCTTTATAGAGGGACAACCATGAAATCTTTTAGAATAAAAATTTAATCGCTAAAAGTATAAAAAAAATAGCCATGCACCTTAACCGATATCATTCTAAAAACTTATAAATTTTTAAAAAAAATCTTGCATGTTCTCTTTATTGGTTAGATGATTCCTCTGGGTTAAACATATAACCATGGAGGAGTAAATTGAATACTAAAACATTTACGTCAACTGAAGTTCGCAATATCTTTAGAATGGACGGACGAGTTGCCCCGCAAACGCTTTTTAATGCTGAGGAACGAGAAGAAATTCCAAAAGCAGAACGCATATTGCGCGGAACAGTATCTACTCGCTTATGGAAACTTCTTGATTTACCTACAATAGGAGCAAGATTTGGATTTTTAACAAAACCAAAGAAACAGCATATCTTAACGGACTACAACGTTAAAGGTGGGATTTTAAAAAGTACAACATGCTTAAATTTAGGTCGAACCTTAGCGCTAAATGGAATTAAAACTATTTTAATTGGTCTTGATGCACAACAATCATTAACGGATATCGCCCTTCCGCTTCCAGAAAATATGACTCTTGACCAGGCCATTGAAGAACGACTTGGTCTATACCATTTATTAGTGGATGGATTTAATCTTTCTCAAGTTGTGAAGAGTACTGATCTTCCAACTTTAGATGTAATTCCAGAGACTCAAGAGCTTATTGCATTAGAGCGACATATGAAGGAAGGGAATCGTTATGAATATTTTTTAAAAGATAATTTAATCCCGCTCTTGAAAGACTATGAAGTAATTATTTTTGACAACGGCCCAAATTGGACCCCACTTGTTGAAAATGCATTAGTTGCTTCAACATCTGTTATTTCCCCTATGGCGTGTGACTTTGGCAGTTATCAAGCTATTAAGGTCAATTTACAAACAATTGGAGAATTTGCCTCTGTAATGAAGCTAAATTGGGATGCTCACATTTTAATTCCAACCTTAGTTGACAAAACGAAGCTATCCCAACAGATTTATGGCGCCTACCAAATTCAATACAAAGATCAAGTACTGCCATGTTCAATTCGAAGAGCAGTTGTTGGGCAAGAAGCTAGCGTAAAAAAATTATCTGTTATTGAATCAAGTCCCTCTTCGCCGCTAGCTCAAGATTACTTTGAGGTTATTACAGCCATCTGGAAAAGAATCGAGACCGGCCATGGCACTTGATTTTAACCCTTTCGAAAAAGACAACGAGAAGGCTATTCAAAAGCAGCAAGAAAAAAAAATACCAACACGGATTAAAGTATTTGAAAAAAATAATGTCAGTAGAAATGCTATTAATGAAAAATCAGACACATCAACCCCTCAGTTAAATGAAAGTCGGGTTATTGGAAATAATAGTAAAGACATAACTGAAGAGCTACGCCATTTTGACATACCTTCTTTTGACATACCTCAAAACGAGGTATGTCAAAATGAGATAGCCAAAGTAACCGTATCAAGAGAAATACTGAAAACTGAAGAAACTAATCGAGAACAATATCCCTCTAAACAAATAGAAGTAACTGATATTAAAGCTAACACTGACCTGTTAGCCTCACAGTATTTATCAAAAACACACTCAGCAATCCAGATACCCCAAAATAAGGTACCTTATTTTGAGGTACCTCAAAATGACATACCCCAAAATAAGGTACCTCAAAATAACCCCCCTATAAACCGGTCTAAAAAGAAAAATACCAATGAAATCAGTACTAACTTAGGGATTAATTATGGTGGATATTTTCCATTACGATGCTCTTTTTTTAGTCCAGAGCTATTTCTTAAATTAAATGAGGGAGAAACTAAAATTCTTCTTTATCTCTCATTTCTCTCTTGGCGATATGGTGCAAAATTTGGAGGAGCTAGAGCGTCTGTTTCATATATATCCAAAGGAACTGGAATTAGCGAAAGCACAGTAAACCGACACCTCAAAAATTTACTTAAATCCGGTTTGATTGAACAGATGAAAACCGACATGCGAAATGGGAATGTATATAAAATAACTCAATCTCTTGTTTACTTTGATATTTCAGCTGAAAACCAAAAAAATGACATACCCCAAAATGACATACCCCAAAATGACATACCCCAAATTAAGGTACCCCAAAATAACATAGAAGGTATGCCAAAATCACACAAGACTTCTGTCATTTTGACAGACCAGGTATGTCAAAATGACATAGAAGATTTAACTCTTTCTATACTTTCTAAATCTCTCTCACTCAGCAAATTCCTAAACCCAACGCAACTCGCCGAACTGGAAGCGCGGTGGATGTCGTTCATGAAAAAAGAGAGGGAGAGAGAAGAAAAGGGATTACTCAAACTTTTCGAACAGAAACCAGATGAAGCGGCAACTCTTTTCAAAGCCTTTGATATCGTCCTGAAAGAGCAAGAAGAGTACGGAGAGATTAAGTCTGCTATCTCAGTTCTTGAAACGAACTACTCAGGACAGTACCGA
>CAIYTD010000217.1 GCA_903928955.1 Oligoflexia bacterium
TCAGCCATCATTCTTCCCATTTCCAGCATTACCCCGTCAAAAGCCCTCTTACCGCTGGTCATGATCTGGAACATCCTATCCCTCATCCAGTCATCTCCTGTGGCTTCCCTAAAACCTCTTGTTGCATTTTTCCTCTGCCTGCTGTCTCTTCGCATTCTGGTGGCTCCTTTTGTTTTCTCAACTCCTGCATAACGCAGGTGGAGCCACTCTTCAAAATTCAACTAAATTTGGTATATCCTCAAAAATAAGCGCATCTCCATAGATATGAGCATTTCCAAAAACCTGAGCTACTCCGAAAATCTGGGCATTCCCATAGATGCGAACATTTTGGTAGACGCGCGCATTTTGATAGATGTGGGCATTTTCATAGATCTTAGCATCGCCATATACCCAGACTTCTCCAAAGACCTGAGCATTTCCTGAGATCTGAGCATCTTCAACTTGAGCATTTTCAGAGACCTGAGCATTTTCATAGACACGAGCATATCCAAAGACCCGAGCATTTCCATAGATCCAAGCATTCCCAGAGATCGAAGCATTTTCAGAGACCTGTGCACTTCCATCAACCTGAGCTGTACCAGAGACCCGGGCATTTCCAAAAACCCTCGCGTTTCCATAAACCTGAGAATTTCCATAAATCTGGGAATTTCCATAGACCTGGGCTTCTCCTGTGACCCGGGCATTCCCATAAACCCAGGCATTTCCATAGACGTGAGTCTCATCTCCAAAGATCACGGCATTTTCAAAAACGCGCGCATTTTCAGTGACTTGGGCATGATCGCAAACACTTGCCTCTAATCCAATATAAGGCCCATTATACCTTACACCATGGACTATAGTTAACGGAACAGCTGCACTAGCAGCAACAAATCCTCCCAGACTACCATCTAAATTTCTTGTACATCTTCCACGATTTCCATTGCAGGGAGGATTTGCCGGATCTTGAATGCACCAATCATCAGCTGCGTAAATCGGGGTGATGGATAAAAATGAAAATAAAGTTAAAATAGAGGAACGCCAAACCATCGAAGATGACTCCTTAAAATAGAGGAAGACTTGTTTTTCATTCTGCGAATTTTAAAATGAAAAAAAGCTAGTACCACGCCGACAGCCTTCACATCAACTCAAAATGGACACTCCGCATAATAGGCCGAACATGCTACAACCCTACCCATGATCCAAATCATGTGGTCCCTCGTAGGCGTAACTATCGCTATTGCATCTTTCGTAATTGCGGCCTTCATCCCGTGCAGAGACTGCGGAGCACTCAACCGCAGAGGCGAGACTTCTTGCGGGTCCTGTTCCTCTGTCATGACTGATTAGGCAAGCATCCTTTTTACTTTAAAATGTGCGAATTGCGAATTGTGTGATTTTAGTATAATCACACATCAGCAGAACTTTTAACCTAGACAAATTGAGTTAAGTATAAGATTTTAAAAGTAAATTTGATTTTGAGATTTCATGAGACACTTCCCCATAGTTCTCTCCCCTACCCTCTTTTTCGCAGTATTTTGCAATGAATCCGCTCAATTTAGCCTGCCCGTATACCCTCACCAAGAGTGCATACTCACGCGTCTGGGTTTTGCCTTCCTTATATAGGCTCACTACGTACTCTTCTAATGTGATCGCATCCGTCCAATCCACCGGGGTGATCATTCCTTGGCCCCTCCCTCATAGGTTTATCCTAGGGCAATTGGATGGGGGTTGGTAGGTGGGGTGCGTCTTAATAGTTGAATATTTCACTTTTATTTAAAAAATATGAATATTTATTAAAAATATTCTGAAAATTGTTTGCACCTTTTTTTGGTTCATATTATTGTCATTGGTGCAAAAAGGATTACAAAGCACACCATGGAAAATCAAAATACCTTAGAAAATTGTACGCCTATGCCTAAAAAAAGCGTACTGGAAGTAAATTTAAAAAATCATATTATCCAGCACGATCTTGCAATGTGCATTGGTGTAACGACACAGACCCTTGGAAAACAACTCAAGGATTTAGGAATTATTACAATCAAACATGGCCGCTCTGCTCTAATTCATTGTCAAGATGCGAGAAAAATCTTAGAAGCTCGGGGCTTTGATTTTTTCCAGCAAATTATCGCAATTCAAATGTTAAAAGGAGGATCAGGCAAAACAAGTTCTGGCTTTAATCTTGCGATTCGAGCTCATCAATATGGCTTCAGGGTATTAGTTATAGACCTCGATATGCAAGGCAATATGACAAGTACTTTTGGTATCGAAGGCTCAAAACAGGCCGCGTTAGTATCATATATTCGAGGTGAAAAAAGCTTTTCAGACCTGATCATACCTATTGAACCCGGATTGGACTTACTACCCTCAAATTATGAAAATTCGACGATCGATATCGAGGTTTTTTCTAAAAGAATTGACTATTCTACTCTACTAAAAAAACCAATCAACGAAATCAAAAAAAACTATGATCTAATTCTAATGGATTGTAATCCATCTCTCTCAACATTAAACGTCGCAGCTGCCCTTGCATCAAATATCGTTCTTGTGCCTATTAACCCAGACACATACTCAATGGAGGGTTTAATCAAAACAACATCAGAGATTGCCAGAATTTCTGATGGTCGAGCCGATGCTCCAGCTCTAAAATTATTCTACACTCTCTTCGATAAACGTGAATCAACTAGCCGGGAATTTCTTGTAGAATACGCTAGCACATTCAGGGAGCAACTTCAGGAAAGTGCAATTCATAGAAGCGCCGACGTTAAAACAGGAACTAGCACGAACAAAAGTGTCTTTGAAGTACCAAGAGCATTTGTTGCGCAAAATGATTTTGATGCTCTAACTCGCGAAATACTAGGTCTCACAAAGAAATTTGGCGATCACCATGACTAAAATTGGCACACTGCTTGAGCAAATTCAAAAAAAGAAACAGCAAGCCACAGCATCCACAAAAATACTGCAAAGAACTCCAGATCAACTTTTACAAAACATTCTAGATAAAAACCAAATAGACCTCGAAAAAAAGACTAGGCCGGAAAACGACTTAGTCGAAATCCGGCTTACTGTTCCATGTCCAGCTTCAGAATTAAGTTCGATAGCTGAAAATCTAAACGTAGAAACCAGATTGAACACTAAGCCGGAAAACGACTTAGTCGAAAAACGACCTACTGTTCCACATTCAACCTTAGAGTTGGATTTGATAGCTGAAGATCTAAACCAAGAAAGCATCCTATTTACTAAGTCAGAAAACGACTTAGTCGAAATCCGGCCTACTGTTCAATATCCAGCTCCAGAATTAAGTTCGATAGCTGAAAATCTAAACGTAGAAACCAGATTAACCACTAAGCCGGAAAACGACTTAGTCGAAAAACGACCTACTGTTCCGCATTCAACCTTAGAGTTGGATTTGATAGCTGAAGATCTAAACCAAGAAAGCATCCTATTTACTAAGTCAGAAAACGACTTAGTCGAAAGCAATCTAATTACTTCCGATTTAAAAGCAGATTCTAATGAATCTTTTGAACGTAAAAATAAAGGTTCATTTGGACCCAAAATAAAAACTGAGTTTATTGACGGTGCTTTCTTTCAATCAACTGAATTTGAAACCTTGCCTAATTTCATTAAAAACCAAATCGCTCTCGATAATGACGGTCGGGTTACACATAAAGGATTTTTAAAACGACCGCATGTTTTTAGAGCATTAAGAATACTCCTTTCACCGAGTGAATTTGTATTATTTGATTATTTCTATGACTCAGCCTGGGATGGTCAACATACAGGAATAGTCAGACAAAGCCTTAGTAGATTAAAAGAAAGAACATCATTAGGGTTAACTAATATTAAGCAATGCCTTCGCACTTTAGAAGCACGAAATCTAATTCAACAAATCGAAGTCAATATGAAAGCTGGTAATTTATATAGAATTGCTAAGCTGACTAGGCCGGAATCCGACTTAGTCGAAATCCGACTTAGTCGAAATCCGACATGCAGTAAGCCGGAAACCGACCAGCCAGATGGTCGAAATCCGACTATATGTAAAGAACTCTTTATTAAAGAACCTATTATAAACAAATCTCTCTCACTCAGCAAATTCCTAAACCCAACGCAACTCGCCGAACTGGAAGCGCGGTGGATGTCGTTCATGAAAAAAGAGAGAGAGAGAGAAGAAAAGGGATTGCTCAAACTTTTCGAACAGAAACCAGATGAAGCGGCAACTCTTTTCAAAGCCTTTGATATCGTCCTGAAAGAGCAAGAAGAGTACGGAGAGATTAAGTCTGCTATCTCAGTTCTTGAAACGAACTACTCAGGACAGTACCGA
>CAIYTD010000218.1 GCA_903928955.1 Oligoflexia bacterium
ATCATTCTCAAAGGGATCGCTCATCATTCCTCTCAATTCTATTTGGGGCATTTTCAGTTGGGAGACAATATAGCTGGAAGATTTAAAACAGGCTAGAAGAAATCTCTAGCCTGTTCCATCATTTCTTACTAGGAGCTGGAGGCGCTTTTGGCTTAGCTTCTGCTTCCTGTTGAGCTGCCGTCAGGGGAGGAGGAGGTGCATCCGCTCCAATACCCGCTATTTTAAGAACTTCTTCTCGAATAGTTTTAAGATGATGAGGACGCTCTTTTAAGTAATTTCTTGCATTATCACGACCTTGCCCAATTCTTTCACTCTTATAAGTGTACCAAGTTCCACTTTTTTCGATAATATTCATACCTGCAGCAAGGTCTAACAAGTCACCTTCCTTGGAGATACCTTCTCCGTAGAGAATATCAAATTCGACTTCTTTAAAAGGAGGCGCCATCTTATTTTTAACTACTTTGACACGCGTTCGGTTTCCAATAATATTTTCACCGTCTTTAATTGCAGCAATTCTCCGAATATCTAAACGAACGGAAGAATAGAACTTTAAAGCATTTCCACCTGTTGTTGTTTCTGGATTCCCAAACATAACACCAATTTTCATCCGAATCTGGTTAATGAAAATCACTAAAGTCTTACTGCGACTAATCGTTCCAGTGAGCTTACGAAGAGCCTGACTCATCAGTCGAGCCTGAAGCCCCATATGAGAATCCCCCATTTCGCCTTCAATCTCTGCTCTTGGAACAAGTGCAGCAACAGAATCCACCACTAAAAGGTCAATTCCTCCAGAGCGCACGAGCATATCTGCAATCTCTAAGGCTTGCTCACCCGTATCAGGCTGTGAAATGAGCAAATCATCCGTACGCACTCCTAATCTACGAGCGTAATTCACATCTAATGCATGCTCTGCATCTACAAAAGCAGCAACTCCACCTTGCTTCTGAACCTCTGCGATAGCATGCAAAGTTAAAGTCGTTTTTCCTGAAGCTTCGGGGCCATAAATTTCAACCACTCTTCCTCGCGGATAACCTCCGACCCCTAAAGCGATATCCAAACTTAAACAGCCTGTTGGAACTGCTGCTACATCCTGAGCAACTAAAGTTTCATTAGCCCCCAAACGCATGATCGAACCTTTACCAAATTGCTTTTCAATTGCTTGAACAGCAAGATCAATGGCCTTATTTTTTTGTCCTTGATTCGTAGCAGCCTCTAACCCATTTCGTCTTTCAGTCATTTCCATTTATTTCTCCTTCAAACCCTATAGAATGCAGTAAGAGAGTATCGACTCTCCTGGATGAGTTCTTTTCGCACTGCATGAGCAATCACTGTACCATAGAACAAAAGACTTCGAAATGGGGTTCTATCTAGGTAAAATGCCGGCCCATTGTAATAAAACGATGAGACCAAGCGACTGAAAACCTGCAATCATATCGTCCGCAATTACTCCAAATCCTCCAGCCCAAGCGGACTGATGTTTGGACCACTGATCTACTTGTCGGATAGGGGGCGGTTTCAAAATATCGAAAAACCTAAAAAAAACAAACGCACCACACCAGGTAGCAGGATGATTCCCAGCAGTCCAAGCAGAAATCCCTAAACCCACCACTTCATCAATAACAATACCGGAGTGATCGTGAGATTGCATGAGTCGGTCAAATACTTGAGCTGCCCAGCTCCCTACTAAAATGAGCAGGGCCCAAAAAGCAAGCCTCCACTCCCACTGCCATTGCTGAGTAAAAAAGGCGATAGGCAATCCAGCCAGACTGCCCATTGTGCCAGGAGCGAGAGGAGAAAATCCAGCTCCAAAAACGGTTGCTATCAACGTACCAATCACAGGCTGAATGCCTCGAATATTTTTCCAGATCACTTTTTTCCGCGAACTCATCTTTTTCTGTTCTACCCTATTTTTGAAACGGCTGCGACAATTTCATTATGCTAATTCTTTTAATATTTCTGGATTGCTGCCATGAGGTCGCTTCGGATAAGCTTTCCAAATAATGAGTAAAAAAATAATTCCAATCTTGCGAAGTAAGTATGAATTTCGAGGTGAACTCCTAGATATTATTATTGGTGGTCAATCCACCATTGACTCACCGTCTGGTTTGCACGTCCAAGACTTAGAAGAAGCAAATAATTTCATTAAAAGCTATGGATATGACCTCGAGAATCCTATTGAAAAAGCAGAGATTCTAGGAAACTTTCATGAAGCTCTTAATTTTATTAGAAAGCATTTTTTGCAACCCGATTGCGCTGATGGACTAAAACTAGAAATTCCAAGAAAAATCCTAGAGCTCACCGACATACGAGAGCTTTTCTTAATGGTAAGCATGAATTATTCAGGACAAACATCAGATAACTCAGATACTTCAGGGAAAAAACTCAGAAATTGGGCCTGTAGTATTTTAAAAGTCATGCATACTATTGCGCATATCGATAAAGATCTTCGTTCTCCTTATTTTGTAGATATTCAAAAACAAATTTTTGATCGATTTTACAAATTGATTCATAGAGACCATGAAGGAAACCTTTTTTTAGGTGAAAAACTAGATGACCCTCTCCGAGTAGACTTAGTTGCATTTGAAACTAAACCTAAAAAATCAAGAGATTCTATCGTTATCAAACTTCTTCATAAGCCTGAAAATGTCGCAGAAGATATTTTTGATCGAGTCGGTATTCGCTTCATCACACACACCTCACTAGGAGCACTCAGAGTTGTCAAATACCTAAAAGATAAAATGATCATCATGCCTCCTAACATCAAACCCAGTCGTTCGCGAAATACTCTCATTCAGCTCGACAAATTTAGAGCGGAATTAGGAGATCTCCTGGGTCAAGCAGAACGTGAAGAAATATCTGAAGAACAACTCTGTGAACGTCTTGAGCGAGCGATGCTTCCTCCCAAATTCAATCCTGAAAATCCTCATTCCAGTGAATTTTACAGAGCCATTCAATTCACTTGCAGACAACTCATCAAACACCGTAACCCCGTTTACAACGACCTCAGAGAGCTGAAATCACTCGCTCGCGAAAAACCCGTGCACGATGACTTGCTTCGAACCATTGATCGCATTGACCTGAAATACCTTCAACGAGAGATTCGATTTTTCTACCCTTTTGAGGTTCAAATATTGGATCAGCAGAGCGCTGAAGAAAATGAAAAAGGCAGAAGTGCACACAGCGAATATAAACGAGCCCAAGCTATTACAGCTATGAATCGGGTTATGGGGAGCTTACAGGATGCAATTCGATAGTGATGTTGCCCTCCTAGGAACTGGAGTAGCCCCCCTGGTTGCAGCCAATCATTTACTGATCGAAGGAAAATCAGTTCTGCTTTTAAATCCGGACCGTGACTTTTATCTCGAAGATTCAGAGCTTTCTATGAACCCTCTGTTTCATGAAAATTTGACTCCTCAACTTCTTGTTAAAAATTCACCCGAATACGCACTGTCAATTCTACGTCCTGACTTTCCTGGCCCCATCGAATTTTGGTCCCCTTATCATGAAAAAAACGGGTTTCATGACCCCCTAGCACCTCACGTCAGGCAACGAGGAAGACTTTGGACATCTTCGCTTGAAAAAAATCAAATTAGAGGCTGGGAAGAACTAGAAGATTTATATATTGAAAGCTCCGATGCAGGTCTAAACCCGCAAATACGAGAAACTTCGAGTGCTTATGGTTATTTTCGCGGGCTCTTTATCCCAAAACTCTGTGACGTCGATGTTGTCAGATATCGAAATGGAATTTTGGAATTTGTACGTGAAAGATTAGGACCTGATCGGGTGATCTGCGGTATTAATCAAATTGAACGCATGCCAGATGGAATTCGTTTTCATTCCAAAGGAATTCCCCATACAGCCAAGCTCAAGCACGGAATGCTCGCATTCTGGACTCCCCGGCTGACTTCATGGATCCTCAAGCAAGCAAAAAAAGCCGAAGTCACTCCCAAACTACCTCGAGGGGTCAGAATTTGGGAGCAGTGGTCACTTAATTCTCGAGAACCGCCTGACCCCAGCACTGTCGGAATGTATGCCGATATGGCTGTCTGGGCAGATTTTGAAGGTCCTCATAGAGAAAGCTCCCCTTCTTCTTCACGTCTAGCTGTTTTACGTGCAGGGCCTTTGATTCCCTTAGAAGGATTTCATATTCCTCCTCGAGAATTAACTTGGGCTTCTGCTCAATCTTTTGAGGCCCTCTCGCATCTTTGCCATACCTTTTTAAAATGGGATCGCTTTTCCATTCATCATTTGAAAACAAGCAGCCTATTTGAATGGGATCAAAAAGAACCGTGGTTACTTTCCAAACATAATCCACAGATTCGGGTCATTCCCGCATGTGATGGACCCCTTGTGGATGTTGTTCAAAAAGCTCGCTCAGTTTGTGAACATCTCCTTTCCGAATGCTGAGGTAATTGAGTGAATCTAAATGTCCGCGAAGGAAAATTTGACGTCCTTATTCTTGCTGGACCTCGACTAGATATTTGGCCCTCAGCGGGAGTACGTATGATTTCCGTGCTTTGTGCTGAGATGGGACTTTCTGTAGGTCAATTTGGGGGCGAATCCGCTATAGTTCGAGGCGTTATTCCACTTCCAGATACTGGAGGAATTGTACTCGTTGAAGATATTCAAAAAAGAATTCACCGCCTTCGAGCCCGAGCAGTTGTCAAGATGGTACCGGAATCGACTCTCCCTGATCCTTTTCCAGGTTGGAACTCACAAGGATTAATCCCTATCGAAACAGCAGAAAGACTTCGAAAAGAGAGTCAAATTCAATGGGATCCCGTTACAGTTATTTTAGGAACAGGCAATCGAGCACTTCGATTTGCGAGCACTCTTCTGGAATCCCGAGTACCCCAAGTCTATGTAGTAGAAACCTATACACGATGGAGTGCAAAAAGATTTGCCAGTTGGGAGGTCGAACGCAGGCGTTTTGAAATGCTCAACGGTAAAATGATTGAAGCCAAACCCCTTCAATTAATTGCAAAGGCTCCTTTACTTTGGCAGTTCCGTCTCCAAGATTCGCATGGAATTCGAGTCATTGATGTGGGCCGAGTGGTATCTTCCGGGCCCTACCGAGATGAAAATGGAGTCAAAGAGCATCCGCCTGGGTCTTTCCTGTTTGAACTGGAACAAACCGCATCTACCACTCTCGAGGAAGATGTTGAAGGTTGGTTTCTCGAGGAGGAACGCGGACGTTGGTTAGCTGGAAAAATTGTAAAAGCCCTCATTAATGATTTGGGATCAAAAAAAGAAGAACTAGATTCTAACTTTCGAAAGGCTCGCCGACGCCTCAAAACTGCCCTCCAACACCGAGAAAATCCCTTTACACCTTCCTATCAAGGAAAATGGCTAGAAAAGAGTGATTCTAAGAAAATGCGTTCATTTGGAGGGGTACCTCAACACGCTCACAAAACTCGACCGATCGCTTCGATCGAATGCTTTGAAGAAATTCCCTGTAACCTCTGCCAAACCGCTTGCCCCAGTTCTGCCATCCAAATCGGAAGGGTATCACGAGAAAAAAATACCATTCTCGATGAAGGCGCCTGTACCGGTTGCGGCATATGCTTAACCGCCTGCCCTACGCAATCGATTACTCTGCTTCACGAAAACGAAACCGAATCGATCTCACAAATTACTCTTGCATGGAAAGGAGCTCAACCTTGGAATGCCCGAGAATTCCTGACTTGGGTCAATCGAAGAGGTGAGAATCTGGGCTCAGGCCGAGTTGTGACGCCCATTGAATCTCAAAATAAAAAAATTCAGTTAGTTCAAATCGAAGTACCCACTCATCTCATCTGGGAGGCAAGAGGGATTAAACGTACTCGTACTCCCGCTTCGCTCGACGATCCTTATCTGGTAGCTGACCAACGGTTCTCATCGTCTTCAAAAAAAATTGAAATCACTTTAAACGGTGAAAAAAGGCTCGTCCGTGACCGAATTCCCATTTCTATCGCCCTTTTTGAAATGGGCCAAAACCGCCCTCAGGATATTCTCTTCTGTAAAGATGGAAGTTGTGGACTGTGTGACCTTTCAGTGGATAGTGTCAAAAAACGAGCCTGCCAAACACGCACGCATCGTGGAATGGCGATTCTCATTGATCCTGCACCGGAATCTTCC
>CAIYTD010000219.1 GCA_903928955.1 Oligoflexia bacterium
AGCCGAAGGTAAGAAATTTCCTGGTTTTACTCCAGAAGCAGAGAACGCTTTGGTTAAATTTTCTTGGCCTGGTAACGTACAGGAGCTTCAGCTTGTTATGGAGCGCTCGGCTCTGACTTCAAAGGAGGATCATTCTCTTTCTAGTCAAGCACTTTTTATTCCAAGTGGTTCTCATGGCTTGAGGACTCCTGCTGCTTCACCTGTTTCAGGTTATCCTAAGCTACAGCTTGTACCTTCTGAGTCTGTTCCAGAACGGATTCAAACGGTTAATCCTGTACAGAATTATACAGAATTTAAAAAGCAGTGCTGCGATACTTTTGAGCGGGAGTACTTAATTGCTTCTTTAAATCGTCATTTTGGAAATGTTTCAGCTGCAGCGCGAGAGTCTAAGCTGGATCGAAGTAACTTTCTCAGGCTTCTGAGAAGGCATGGTTTAAATGCTCAGCATTTTAGGAAAGCTTCTTAGAATTGAAAATTCTTAGAGCATTTTGAAGAAATTCGAAAAAATAACGAGCAGTTCAAAATAGGGTTTTCCAAGAAAATACCAAGGAATAGCTATTGATGAAACAGCTATAAAGATGATTCCAGCTAATAGTTTAATGACTAAATGAATCAACCAGCGTTTGCTGGGAATATTGGCTATGAGGGCAGCCCTTAATACTAAAAATAAGAGTAACCATCCTCCTTCTACATAAGCCATGTCTGTTCTAGACGGATTTTTCATGATGCTATTTATGTTGAGTGGAACTTTGGGATCTGACGCAATGGTGAGAAATGACTGTATGAATTTATTTGATAATACTTTATTGACCGTTTCTGCCTGGGATTCAGGGGAGTCGGCTAATGCATGGAGCTCAAGAGTGAAGGGATAAAGTCGATTCATTTCTGTAGAGTATCATGTATTTTTTCATGAAAACAATAAAGGACCCGAAGGCATAGCCTCCGGGTCCTTTACTGCCACGGGAACCACAAACAGTGTGTGGGGGGGGGGGAAGTGGGGTCCCCATGGAAACGTTCTAAACCTGTGAATGAGTCTATAGCCATCTTTTTGGCTCAAAGCAACAGGAATTTTAAAGAAAAGTAGCAGCAGCAGCAAATTGATAACAAGTTTCTACTTCAGCACGGGACATTCCCAGTTTTTGAATGCAGACCTGGTTTTCGTGACCGAGAGTGACTCCAAAAATGCCCGGATCATCGGTATTGATGGATACTGGAACGCCAGCTCTTAGAAGTTTCGGTAAAGGGTGCTCTGCAAGCGAAGGCACTGCATGAGTCAACCAATTACTAGTCGGACACATTTCGAGGCAAATTTGATTTTTGATGAGGTATTGAATAAGTTGAGGATCTTGAATGCTAGTCACTCCGTGTCCAATGCGCTTTGCTCCTAGGAGTTCAATCGCTTCCCAAATATTATCTGGTCCTAATGCCTCGCCAGCATGAATAGTAATATTTGCCCCTTTTGCGATGGCTTTTTTAAAGGAGCTTTCAAAAAGTCGACAAG
>CAIYTD010000220.1 GCA_903928955.1 Oligoflexia bacterium
AAATAAGAAGGATCGCCCCTGCGATTCATGAATGATGAAAAACTACCTATTGCTTTAAAATTTCTCTGTAGCGACATTAAATCAAAAATACGACAAAAATGAGCGCGATCCAATTTTTGATGAGCTTTCGCTTCATAATTACAAATATAGTAATTAATCAAAGCAGAAATTTGGGACTCCTCAAGCTGGTAATAGCTATCTTTAAGAAGTGAAGCTAAATCATACTGAGGAGGTCCCATTCTCGCATCTTGAAAATCAATCATTACAAATCTTTCGGAATAAACGCTATTTTTGGCGATCATAATATTTCGACTATGAAAATCACGGTGAGCTAAAACAGTTTTTTCTCTTGCTAACAAAGTACAAATCTCACTAAAACCATTCCTAATAAGAGATAAATCTGATTGTTCTAAATTTCTTTTTAAATAAAGTTGATAAAAATTTTCAATTGTAAAATCGACTTCCCACATTAATTTTTCGTGATCAAACTTTAACTGAAATGCATCTAAAGAAAATTCATCACTATTTTTTTCAGCAGGAAAAGTGCTTACTTGAAACTGAATAAGCAAATCAATAGCCTTTTCATAAGCATTCCTTTCAATCTCTGGTGCACTCACCTGTTGAAGCTTACGAAGCAGCGTAATATCCCCCAAATCTTCTAATAAAATAAATCCCTTTTCCGGACAAATATCTAGAACTTCTGGAACATCGATTCCACACTGAAGCAAGTACCTTTGAACTGTCAAAAAAGGAACTGAGTTTTTTTGATCCAAAAAAGGCTCCATATGCATAACGATATAACTTTTCAGATTAGAAATAATTCTATAATATTTACGAGCACTTGCATCTCCAGGGAGTTTAACAACAGATTGAATAGTGTCTGAGTTAACTACCCAGCTCAATGCATCTGCTTCACCCAATTTTAGTTGATCAATCATTTGCCTCAGGTCACTTTTAAAACTATTCACAAACTATGCATCCTTTTTTGAATCAATAAAAAATTCTGCGATCTAACAATTGGATTCCTCATTGGGGTATTCATAGAGATTTCTCTCCTTGCTTGTTGAATCATTTTTTCCAAAATACCCTTTTCATAAGGAGAATGATCCGGATCTTTTTCGAAGCGTTTAAACAGAGAAATAAGTCCCCTGGCATCGTAACCAGATCTGTAAAGGATTCCCACTGCTAAAATGGTTGCTTTCAAATTTGCCACCTCTGGAAAGGAAAAAATATTATTAACATCAATATTTGCATTCGGAATGAATTCCTCCCTTGAAATTTGCTCAGCTAAATCTCTCCTCAAAAGGTGACCGAACTGGATGGCCATAGCTGCAGCTATTTCATTCTCAAAATCAAGACTCTTTAATAAATCCAAAGGAAGATAAATTCGATTTCCTGGTAAACCATAGGAAAACCATTTTTCTTGATTCCTCAAAAAAATCCAAACTCCCACTGGAAATTCAGCTAACTGTTGAGTAGAGTTTACAAGCTCTTGACCTAAATTTTTAAGGTAACGAAGCACTTCAAAGTCGGATTTAAATTTAAACTGAAGTTTAAAGTTTTGTGCGATCTCATCACCCAGCGCCCTATCCCTATTGACTATTTCTTCATGATTCAGAAGGGGTAGAACGGGCGACGTTGAACACCCAAATAGTAAGAAAAAAAATCCAAGCCTTGCAACGAAATGGAAACGGAAACTCATAGAACAAATAGGATATCCTAGCTTGAGTAACTAATGTAGTGATAGATTTCACTTCGTTCGGATATCGCTACCGGTTCCTGGCAATATTGAGGGTGCAGCTAAAGTAGGTATAGAGCCAACTGTGTCAGAGGTAAAATGAGGCACTACTAATTTTGAATGATTCACTTTCTTTGAAGTAGTGCTAGAGGGAGTCCTTTGACCTGAATCTGCAGGAACTTCATGAGGAACATAGCTCAGGTAAAATCCTGCGAAAATTTTGTCGGGATCTTGAATCAACTGCTTATTATTTTCCCAGATTTCTTTCCATTTTGAAACTGTTCCATAAAGATGCTGTGAAATTTTGCGAAGAGTATCCCCTTCTTGAATCAGGTATTTTTCTCCCTGATTATTTATATCTGAGAAATGGGCAGATTGAGTGACCTTTAAAATGGTCCCAATAGGAATAACACTGGGATCTTTTAGTTGATCGCGATTATCTTCGTATATTGTTTTCCAATTTGAAATATTTCCAGTCTCATGAAAAGCTATTTTCATCAATGTATCTCCGCGTAATACAGTATAATTCTCTGTTAGAGAGGGCTGAGATTGAGACGGTGATACCGGCGTAGCCTCATTTGAAGTAAGAGATACAGGTACCAAATCAGTCCCTGCAGCAGGCCCCTCAGAGACCGCGGGAGACTCTGACTGGTGGAGCTTTAACAAGGAACATGCCCCTGACATCATTATTCCAACCATTAAAATTATAACACGCATCATTTGGGACGGCTTCATAGTACCTCACTTCCAATAGAGCTAAACTTATTCTCTCTGTCGGAAAGTCGAAGCAGGAACTTTAAACCCAAATAAAAAGAGTTAGACGCTAGGTTTGAGAAAAAGGTCTTTTTGGTCCAAAGCCTCTAAAATCTGACCAATCAATTCCTCAAGATCCTTTCTATTTTCTATGAAATCAAGATGATCACTTGGAATAATCAGTTTTTTTCCAAAAGCATAATTTTCCATCCACTCGTCGTAATAGGAATTCAAACTCAAGAGATATTCGTCTGGTATTGCTTGCTCAAACTCACGTCCTCGCAGCTGAATTCTATTTTTTAAACAAGGTAAACTCTTTTTCAAGTAGATAATTAATTCTGGCGGTTCTATTTCATGACACATAATGTCATATAAACATAAATAATTTCGATAATCTCTCTCCTCCATATTTCCTTGTTCGTAGAGATTTCTAGCAAAGACATGAGCATCTTCGTAAATACTACGATCTTGAACGGCACTGTTTTGACTCTGAACAATCTTCTGATGTGCTTGGAACCGGTGAGTCAAAAAAAAGACTTGCAATGGGAAAGACCAACGCCGCATATCTCGATAAAAATCTGCCAAATACGGGTTACCATGAATAGCTTCAAAATAAGGTATCCATCCGAGTCGCTCAGAGAGCAAGCGCGTCAAAGTTGTCTTACCTGTTCCAATATTTCCCGCAATCGCTATAAATGTTTTTTCTCTTGCCACACATTTCTCGCTTTCATTCTCTCAGATATGAATGAGTTCATAGAGTGATCTACTGAGTGAAGTCAAGAATGGATTTGCACTCACCTCACTGATCTTGTAAAAGGGTGAGAATATGCCACAAATTCAAGAAACCGCAAACAAGGGCTTAGAGAACATAGTCGCCTGCACAAGCGAGGTCAGCACCATCCACGATGTAACGCTTCTCTATCGAGGCTATACTATTGATGACTTAGCTTCCCAATGTGGATTTGAAGAAGTCATTCATCTCCTTTGGAATGGCAAGCTACCTACTCAATTAGAATTGGAAAAATTTAAGTCAAAATTAAACAAACTGCTTACCTTTTCGCCTGAGATGATTCCACTGATTCAATCAGTAGCTCAAACAAAAGCCCACTCGATGGCTAAATTAAGAACGATTATCTCTTATTTTGGGCTACTCGATCAAAATGCAGAGGATATTACTCCAGCAGAAATTAAATCAAAAGCAACGATTTTGACGGCTGCAATCGGACCATTAGCTGCAGCCCTTTCGCGATTAGAACAAAATAAGGAATTAGTCCCCCCAACGGAAGGTAAATCCCTTGCGTGGAATTTTCTAAATATGGTCCGTGATAAAAAGCCCACAGTTGACGAAGAAAAACTTTTTGATACTGCCCTTGTTCTCCATGCTGACCATGAACTCAATGCTTCTGCCTTTACTGCTAGAGTAGTAGCATCTACTACAAGCGACTATTATAGTGCTATCACGGCCGCAATTGGATCGCTCAAAGGCCCCTTGCACGGAGGAGCAAACGAACAAGTCATGCTCATGCTAAAAGAAATTGGATCGTATGATAAAGTGGACAGTTTCATTGATGACGCTGTCAATGCTAAAAAGAAGGTAATGGGAATTGGGCATCGTGTTTATAAGCAGGGTGATCCTAGAGCACGAATACTCAAGGAACTTTCTCTACAAACCTGTAAAAAAGCAGGCCTGGAGGACTATCACCGCATGCTCGTTCGCATTCAAGAACAGATGGAAGCAAAAAAAGGACTCATGCCTAACGTAGATTTCTATAGCGGACTAGTTTACACTGCTTTAGGATTACGCCCAGCAGATTTCACACCTATCTTTGCAGTCAGTCGAATTTCTGGATGGACTGCTCAGATTTTAGAGCAGTATTCCAATAATCGAATTTATCGTCCGCGTGCTTTTTATACTGGCCCAACTGATGTTAAAATTATTCCACTTGCTCATCGCTAATGTTTGAGTACTGAATCATCAAAACGGCTCCCCACTTGCTGAATAAGGCGTTGAATTTCATTCTTTATATCTTGCGGGGAGCCATTTAATGCGACACCAAATTCGAGTAGATGCTCTGATTCTGTTGTTAAACGTTGATATTCTGTGAAATGACTCAGTGCGTGCTGGAGGTTCTTCCGAGCAGTCCAAAGAATTTGAGATTCGGAATAAGGCATTTGTAAACGTAATTTTATAGCAGAAATCAAGGTTAATAAATGGAAAGGAAATATTTTAAAATCGCGCTCTAAAATGCGAATTGCTCCCAGAACTTGCCCCGAAGCAACTAAACTCTCAGCCAACCAAAATATTGCTTGTTCCGATTTTTTTAAACCATCACATGCTATCCGAAATTCTAAAAGAGCATCGTTTATTTGCCCGGTTTTTTGAAAAGCCCTACCCAACCAAAGGTTAATTTCGGAATCAAAAGGATTTAACTTTTTTGCAAAAATTAAAAACTGAAGAGCCTTTTCCGAATCATCAGCTAAAATAAAGCTTTGACCTAATCGAACAAGTACTTCTACATTTTCAGGCTCATCTCCTAAAGACCGCTCAAAACGCTCAATAGCATTTCGATATTTTTTCGCTAAAATCAGTTTCAATCCATCTTGATAAGTTTGAAAGGTTTTATTGTTAAGAAAAAGACGAGAAAGTACTCGAATGCGGCGAATAAAAAAAATCTTCTGGGCACCTTTTGCCCATTGTGTTGCTTCAAACAATATTGCCAACGCTTCTTGCCGACGCCCTAAATGGGTTAAAGCATTGGCCAACCCCAAAACTACAGGAATAGACTTGGGCTGCTTCACAAAGAGCGGCTGCAAAATGCTAATGGAATCACTCCATTTTCCTTTATTTTGTAGGTTCTTTATTTCAACTAGGTTATTTTTTTCTAGAATTTCAG
>CAIYTD010000221.1 GCA_903928955.1 Oligoflexia bacterium
CTGCTATTCCAAAATAAGGAAATACAATTGACGAAGTCCCTTCCACTCGAGCAGAAAGATTTTTCCCCATGAGCAAGTTCAAGGAATTCACACTCAGATTTGATGCTGCACCTGTGAGAATCGAATATTGATTAATCAAGTCGTCCGAAATTTCTAAATTAATAGAAGCAGGAATGAATGAAAATTTCTTCATACCTGCCATTCCTGCTGGATTATAAAATATAGCTTCCTCATCGTCTGCTACTGCAGTAAAAGCATTTCCCATTGCTTGAGCTCTGTCTCCCCGGAATAAAGAATGAAAACCATCAGCAGATACTGAATGCGAAGTAATAAAAAATATAAATTGTGTGACAATCCATACCACTTTCATGGTGGTCCTGTTGTCCAGACTAAATTGACAAAAGAAATAATTGCTGCTGCAGCGCAAGAGTTCTGATCAGTTACGGTACCAGTACAACTGCTTCGAGATCGGAGTGTAATCGGACATATGGAACCCGTACAGTTTGAACCTGAACAAACATTACATCCAAAATTACAAGCCTGAGCTAAGGACAAGGAAATTACTGAAGTCGCGCTAAACTTAGCAGCAACTGCTGAAGGTGCAGCAGAAATAATATATTGTAAACCGTCAAAAAAATTAAGCACTGCAGAAGCAAATGCACAGCCATCTCCTGACATTAACGCAGCAGAAGTCCACGGAAGACTATTGCTCTTATGAAAGGTACCCGAAATAGGATTGGCATTACGACTTTCAAGTGATCCAATCAATGCCATGCTCATAAAAGTCAAATAGGCATTTGCATCATTTGTTCTATCAGCCGCTAATATAGATCCAGGATTATTAGTAGTTGCATTTATAGTATCAGCTGCAATTAAAAAAGTTCCTGGATTGAGAACAGACATAATCGCGTCTGTACCAGCCTCTGCTGCCTGAGGAATTTTATCATCGACTGGAGTAGATGTAGAAGCAAACTCTTTAGCCATAAACTCCCAAAAACCTGAAGCCCCTAAATCACCTCCAAAATTAACTAGATCTGACATTACAGTAAAAACATTTATCTTAGAATAACACCCATAAGTACTTGCCATTGCCAGACGAACCGAATTTATTGAATTACTCGAATTAAATAGAGGCTGAACTGCAGCCAATGCGGCACTGCAATTCTGAGTCGTTAAATCTGAGTTGACTTCATCAACCACTGCAGAAATTGCTAGAGAATTTGCCTTTGGATTCGTCGAATCGTATCCTGCAACTGAGCATCCAACAAAACAAATACACAACAGAATAACAACGATATTAACCCGTAGTTTGGGTTTTATATTCAAATATCCCCACCCCTGATAAAGATTCTCTCCTCAGTTTTTTAAAAGGTCAATCACTGACTTGTATTTCTCTTATTTACACACACATGATTTGAATTTTATCGATGGCAGTTAAAGAGCTTTTATGCTTCGAGCGATTATCATTTGCATATTGAAAAGCCTCGCGAGGCGTACCCAACCCCAGAATATGACTGTATTCTGGGCTATTTAGAGGAAACTTATGGGCCTGAAAGTATTCGGAATCTTATAAAAATTACTGGCCCAATAAGAAGCGTTCCCTTGAGCATAAAAGGTAAAAACATCAGAATTAAAACTTAAGTTGCTCCTAGGATCCATTGCGCCTCCCCCTGTACGTCTTAATGCATCATCAAGGTTTGCTTGATAATCTTCTCGAGTTTGCGCGTTAACAGGAACGCGGGGGCTATTCAAATCCAAGGTAGCAAACAAATCAATATTTTCGGGATTATGGCCTCCGTTGTTATCTGAGCAGGATTGACCTGGACCAGTATAAGTACTGACCTTGAGGCCGGGTAATGCAGTGCATTGCCTTACTAAACTAGAAGCGCTTTCATTGAAATCTCCAATAAAATTCAGTCTCTTAATCTCAGGTTTACTCGTTTCGACGAAAGCCTTTACCTTCTCCATAGCTCTACAGATTTCTGATGGACTGCTGCGTCTATCTTTCGCATGTAAATTGACCACGCAAGAATCTCTGGAGCACTGAAGTTGCATCCGATGGTCATGGTGGCAGCCATCATATCTTGATGATTTTGATTTCCACTTTTCACAACTCTCATGGAGTTCTTCTCTTTCCCTTTGAATCTCGGGATTTTCTCGAACAGAATCATGACTCATCCACGCCTCCATCGCAGCTTGGTAAATACGCCATTCTTCGTTTGAAAACGCAAAAACGGGGGAGACCAAAAACCAAACTAAGAGACTCATCATCCCACAATTCTAGCGAAGCCTCTCTTTTTTGTGAGAAATATCGTCATCTGTTCATTTAGCGCATAATGGAATTACTTTACGCCCCGTAAAGCCTCGGGGTTCAGGCCGGGGATATAAGGGGTCCGGACTTTAGTGCGGCGTCTGCTGCTGGTTAATGTACTGCTTGATGATGTCCAGTGGAGGACCTCCGCAAG
>CAIYTD010000222.1 GCA_903928955.1 Oligoflexia bacterium
CCCCCCCCCTCTTTTTTTTAGCTTACTTGAGTCGAGTCAAAATTTCTTACTTTTTTATATCGGTTGACATTAGTTGACTACTATTGTACGAAAGATTCCTGAGGAGTGCTCTATAAAATGTCTTTGGACCGTCTACAGGGGCGACTTGGCTATACATTTGGAGATCGAAGAATTTTATTGCAATCTCTTACCCATAAATCTTTCGGACACGAATTTTTCCAAGAAAAGCCGATTGCACTCAGAGATAATGAACGCCTGGAGTTTCTGGGTGATGCAATTTTAGATGTCATTATTTCAGATATTTTATTAGAAGCTTTTCCCAATGCTAATGAAGGACAACTTTCGAAAATGCGTGCTGCAGTCGTCAATGAAAAAACACTGGCTCAAATCGCTCGTGTTCTTGAGCTTCAAGAGTCTATTCAATTAGGCAAGGGGGAAGCTCAAACGGGAGGAAATGAAAAATCCTCCATTTTATCCAGTACCTTTGAAGCTTTGATAGCTGCTGTTTACCTAGATGGGGGATTTAACGCAGTTTATCCTGTGGTCAGACATATTTTTGCACCTCTTTTTGCAGAAGAACCTGAATTAATGGCGTTTTATGATCATAAAACGCAACTTCAGGAAATTCTTCAAGCAAGATGGAAAATAACACCCACCTATCACATGATTGAAGCAAAAGGACCAGATCACGCTAAAGTCTTTGATATTGAGGTCCGTATCAATGGAAAGTCTCTTGCAGCAGCTTCCGGATCCTCCAAAAAAGAGGCAGAGCAAAATGCTGCTCGTGCCGCCATTTTAACAGTAGGTTTATAAATTTTATATGTTTAAATCAGGTTATATTGCCATTATTGGCCGACCCAATGCAGGAAAATCAACTTTGCTGAATTCTATTGTTGATACAGAATTATCCATAGTGACACCTAAGGCACAAACAACCCGAGATCAAGTTCAAGGAATTCTAACGGAGCCGGAAGGACAAATTGTTTTTATCGACACGCCTGGGATTCATCAAGCAAGAATGGGTGGAATCAATGAACACATGGTCAGCGAGGCAAAAGGCGCCTTAGATGCACCTGACTTAATTTGGTACTTGATTGATCCTTCTTCAAAATTAGCACATGAAACTGCAGTCATAGATCTCCTAGAAAAAGCACCTCGTACTCCTCTTATTCTCCTCATCAATAAAATAGATGAAGTTGAAAAAAGAAAATGGGCACTTCAAGTTGATGAACTTGAAAAAAATGTCCGAGAAGCATTAATTGAGCGTGGAATTCTATTTCAAGCAACTCGAAGAATTTCTGCACGAAAAAAAGAAGGAACACTTTCTCTTTTAAAAGAGAGTTGGAATTTTATCCCTGTAGGACAAGCGTTTTATCCTGATTCAGAGCAGGTTTCAGATCGTCCTACAAAATTTTTTGTTGCGGAAAAAATTCGGGAAAGACTTTTTTATCTTCTAGGTGATGAGCTACCTTACTCTTGTGCAGTCGAAATAGAATCGTTCAATGAAACTTCTCAACCCATTCGAATCGAAGCTACTATTTATGTAGAACGAGAATCTCAAAAAGGTATTGTGATTGGAAACCAAGGTTCTAAGATTAAAGAAATTGGGCAGGGAGCTCGACAGGAAATTGAAAAATTTCTTGGAGAAAAAATATTTTTAGGCCTTAAAGTTAAGCTTCTGCGTCAATGGACACAAAATAAAGAAGGCCTACAAAAAGCAGGATACCATGCTTCTTCTAAAAGGAGATCCGGATGACTCAGGTCCCTCGTAGAATTGTTATTATAGGCCGTCCAAATGTCGGTAAAAGTACTTTATTTAATCGCTTAATCGGTCGTAAAAAAGCATTAGTTCATGATTTACCAGGTGTAACCCGTGATCGGATGGAAGGATCCACAGAGTGGTGGGTTCAGGGTAAATCTTTTCCAGTGCAGTTAATCGATACAGGTGGACTAGGTGGAGATCAATTTTCAAATGAAATTCAGAAACAAGTCCATCTTGCTCTCGAGAATGCCGATTTAATTCTTTTTCTTTTTGACTCTCAATCGGGTTTAACGCCCTTGGATGAGGAGCTTTTTAGAGAAATAAGTCGCTCTGGACTTACTCAAACGATTCCATTTATTGGGGTGGTGAATAAAGTGGATGCAGAGTGTCATGAAGCTCGCATTGCTGATTTTTTTTCGCTTGGACTAGATACTGTATTGACACTTTCGGCTGAACACGGCCGAGGAATCGATGACCTTCAAGCTGCTATTGCAGAAATCCTACCTCCCTTAGAAGAAGATCTGATTCCGGAATCCACCGAGAAGGATCATCCCAAATTTCCTCATATTGCGGTAGTAGGAAGACCCAACGTGGGAAAAAGTACTTTATTTAATGCCATTTTGGGTGAAAACAGAATGATTACCAGCCCAATTGCAGGAACAACGGTAGATGCTGTGGATTCTTTAGCCACTTTAAATGGAAAATCTTTTCTTTTTATGGATACTGCTGGAATTCGCAGAAAAAGTAAAACTGAGCAGGGGATAGAAGTACTCTCGGTAGTTCAAACCCGAAAGGCTCTTGAGCGAGCGGATATCGCAGTATTAGTTTTAGATGGAGAGAAAGGAATTACAGATCAAGATGAAAAAATTGGAGGATTGATAGAAGAAGTAGGGTGTTCTGTCATTCTTGTTGTTAATAAGTGGGATACTCAAAGTAAAAATATTCAGTTTACTTCTGAGCTTGCAGCAAAGCGAATCAGGAAGCAGATGGCTTATCTCAAATACGCTCCTATTCTTTTTGTAAGTGCCTTAAAAAAGCAAGGAATCGATTCACTCGGTGAACTATTTGAAGAAATTTATCATCAACGTCAACTTAAGATTCCTACTCACGAATTTACAGAATGGATAAGAGAAGAAGCGACGATTCATAACCCGATGAATGCTAAATTTTTTCTTTGCCATCAATCAGGCCGAAACCCTCCGACATTTTTATGTCATGTCAATGACCCTGATAAAATTCATTTCAGTCTGAAGCGGCACCTTGTCAATGCAATGCGAACTCGATGGGGATACATGGGGAGTCCCGTGCGGCTCAATTTTGTAGAAGGGAAAAATCGCAAAGCTTCACCACGTAAATAAAAAATTTCCCGAAAAAGTGTAAAAATTACCAGTTAAATTAGGAAGGTTAACGGTTTGAAAGTTCGTGGTATAAGCATCTACATAAGGTACAAGATGTGCTTTTCCTTCGATTTCAAAATAAATCTTTCTAGGAGTAATTGCAAACTCAAGTCCTGCTCCAAAACTAATTCCCAGGCTATTGGATACATCTTGCGTTTGTTGAGCAATGGAATTTTCAGTTTTAGAGAATCCTCCAGCCCCTAACAAAATATAGGGATTTGCGAAACTGACTGCAGCGCTGAGGTTTTTGGTATTAAAATAATATTTTACATCAACACCTATTCTCAAAACATTCACAGACACATATCCTAAGCTTTGAGCAGTCGTATTATAGTAATGACTGACAGTAAAAAAACCGAGATCTATTGCTAAATTGAAATCGAACCAATAATGAAGTTTAAAATCAATGAGAGGAAACCCACCTTGCCATAAAGCACCTCTATATCCATCTACAAACTCAAAGCCTAAGCCCAGACTCACTCCAAAAAATCTACCATATTGAAAAAAGCGAGTGTCCGCTTCTTCATCAGGTGCCTCATTAAACTCTCCATATTCAGTAAAAGGAGTTCCTGCATAATCATCTTCTTCTGGCTTATAAATTTTTGGTTCAGAAGACTTTCCAGATTCGTTAGCAGGTTCTCTAGTAGGAACTGCTAACGCGACTTCACTACCTAAAATTCCTACCATGCAAAGGAGAAGTTGAGTTTGAGAAAAAAATTTGTGCATCCTTAATTACGCAATGCGTTAAATTTCAAAATTTGCTTCACTTTCTTATTTTAGGTTAACTGGTCGTTGTTTGTTTGACAATCCTAGGTCTAAAAAACCTTTGTGATAGAACTCAGGATATGCGAGATAGTGAAGATGGCTTCCCCTTTTTCAAAATCTCTTAAGCGACCCGATCATTTTATGAAATGGTTTTCTAAGTTTTTTAGTGAATTATCTATTCACTCTAAAGGACTGATCCTCGGTCTAGTAGTCATTTTAGCGGCGGGTGGATTCATTGGTTTTTTTATGAACCGTTCAGAAATTCAGTCTCATTTAGCAAGTAATGCATTCTTCTTAGCTCAAAAAACATTAAACAGTGAGATGAAAGGCATTACTACTAAGAAATTAGACGTGGATACGCAATTTAGTGAAGGAGTAAAGCAATTAAAAGAGATTGATCAACTCTTTAGCTCGACTCGAGCTGCACTCGAAACTCGTTTAAAATTAGGAGCTTTATACTACAATCATGGAGAATTTTCAAAAGCTCTTCCTTGGTACGAAAAGGCAGTTCAAACTGCATCAGGATTTGATCAAGCAGTGGCTTTATTGTCGGTAGGTTACACCTATGAAAATCTAGGTCAGCCTAATGAGGCTATAAAAAATTTCCAAAAAGCTTTGAATTTGGGAGAACTAGGACTTAAGGGAGATCTCCTGATGGGAATTACACGAAGCTATGAAGCTCTTCATGATTCTGCGAAAGCTCGGAGTACCTATGACAAAATCCTTACAGAGTTGCCCAATACAGAATATTCAAAATCAGCCGATGTATTTAAAAGTCAACTTGAGTAAAATTTTTCGTTTTCAGAATATTCTTTTTTTATTCCTCTTTATTGGCTGCAGCAGCTCTCAAATTCACTCTGATCTGAGTAATGATTCAAAAATTTTAGTTCGCAGATGGACACTACCGACACATGGTCCTTTTGAAGCAGGCGATCATGGTACAGAGTATTCAAACCCCGTCATCTTTGAAAATACTCTTGTATTCGGAAATCGGAGTAGGGGTCTGGTTTCTATCTACCCCAGTATCAACCAACAGCGATGGCAACTTCCTATTCGTGGTGGAGTCGTCAGCGAGCTGATCATCAATAGTGGTTCAGTCTATTTCGGAGGTGGGGATGGCTACCTCTACTCTGTCAACCTAGAAAATGGCCAAATCAATTGGCGATATGAAATCCGCAACCCAATAGTATCGCGACCTACAGTCAGCGGTAAACGCGTATTTGTGACTACTTCAGATGATACAGTCTATGCATTAGATGCAGGTACTGGTAAATGGCTTTGGCATTACCGCCGCCGATCTTTGCAAACTGCTACTATCTATGGGGCATCCTCTCCCTTGGTAGATGGAAACGAAGTTATCGCTGGCCTGAGCGATGGGTTTCTAGTTGCACTTTCAGTGGAAGAGGGTCAGCTCAAATGGGAGAAAAAAATAAACATTGCGAATAAATTTAATGATGTAGATGCTCACCCGGTTTTAGAGAAAGGAATTATTTACATTCCTTCCTATGATGGTGCGTTGTATGCGCTTAAGCGACAAGGGGGAGATATTTTATGGCGATTTGACGCTGGAGGGAGCAAAGATGTTGTTTTAGATGATCAAAGCCTCTTTCTGCCTTCCTCGAACGGTACTATTTACTCACTTCAAAAAAATAATGGTAAAATTCTTTGGAAATTTGAACTGGACCATGGCACTCCCACTCAGATTATTTTGACAGATAAATATGTTATTGTAGGCTCTAGCTTTCAATATCTATACGCCATTGATCGCAATACAGGGAAAGGAGTCTATCGATTTAACGCAGGCTATGGAAGCGGCTTCGCTGGATCTCCAGGATTCGATCCCATGCATCAAAATATCTACTTTTTCTCAGGAGCTGGAAACCTTTATGCCTTCTCTTTGAGGCAACCTTTTAGAAAAAATCGAGTACATGGAGCTACTGATCCCTATACATTCGATTTTTAAGCCCTTAAGGCTCTAAAAATAAGACTTTTTGTTGAGAGTGATAACCTAAGCGGTAAATCACTCCATTCGGTATTGCAATGGCGGGAGTATCTGAAGGGAGTATCCCATGCATTAGTCTTCGAATTACCCCACCATGGCATGCAACTCCTATTCGAGTGAGTGAATGCATCTGAAAAAAATCAATAATGGAATCTAAGGCCCGTTTAAAAATTTCACTTCCTGTTTCTCCTCCTGGGTAAGAAATATCTGCATCTAAGGGACGAGTCGAGCGCCATCTCTCAATAAGGGTAGGATCAAATTTTACTTTTAATTCCTCTGGGGTCATTCCTTGAGCTAATCCTAGGTGAGCTTCTCTTAATCTCTGATCTTTAAAAACTGGAATTTTTAACTCATTTGCAACAATTTGAGCTGTTTCCCAAGCGCGAACTAAGTCGCTACTTAAAATTGCCTCAATGGAATGTTCTTTAAAAATGGGAACAAGAGCTCGCGCCTGGATTTTTCCCTTTTCATTCAAAGGAATGTCAATCTGACCTTGAAATCTTCCTTGAGCATTCCAATCTGTTTCACCATGCCTGAATAAAAAAATATTTTTCATTGTTTTTATTGGTTTTTATGAACGTCTGATAATAAACATTATGTTAACCTAGCCTGAAATTGAATGCTACGACAAAGCATCATCTTGATCATGAGGCAAGCTCCCTCTAGGAGATCTTAAATAGGAAAACGGAGTCAGTGCAAGAAAATTAGACACTCTTGAAGTGTAAATATCTGCATATCGCTCAAGCTGATAAGCTAAGTAGCTTTTATCATTTCCAGCTCTCATTAAAAGACCCCAGATGGGATGATTTAATTCAGTAGAGAGTTTGGCCAAAGGCGAAATTTTTAAATCAAGAGATTCTAATTGAATCCTTAATGCATAAAAAATAGATTCCAGCTGAACTTCGCTTTTCCCACTTAAAGGACCATAGTCATTTTTATTTCTCTGCAGTTCCAGTTTAGCTTCAAAAAGTTGGCTCTCTAGATTTTCTTTCTCGTTCATGAGTTTTTTCAATTCTTTTTCATTTGAATGAAAGGACTCTGCTGCCATCAATTCTTCTTCTAATTCTCGAAGAATGAGTGCAGTCCTCCAACGAA
>CAIYTD010000223.1 GCA_903928955.1 Oligoflexia bacterium
AGTTATATAAATACTAAAAATAAGGCCCCAAAACGCAAAGCAAGAATAGGTGATGAGTAGTGAATGGGATAAAATGATTATTATACCTGATCCCAGTCCAGCGAGCAGAACTTGGCGAAGTCCAATATAGGATGGAAATATTTTCAAAAGTAAAAATAAGCGCTTGCAAATTCCATATCCTGATTTTCCCTGAAGTCTTTCGCGAAAGTGGACTTTGATATGTAGGATCTGCCGAGGCGCAAAGTACCATCGAAGGTGTATATCCAATGGTGTTTGAATTCTTTTTTGATCTATTTTGGAAACAACGACCTCTCTTTTTAAAGCAATCAAGCTAGAATTATGTCTTTTATTTAATGAAAATATAAACAATAGATCTAAAATCTTGCTTTTTAGACTTGACCTAACACCACTGCATGCAATAAATTTTCCATCAACCATCGCTTTTAATAATCGCACCCCGTCACTAGGCTTATGCTGACCATCATCATCCATAATTAGTAAGAGGTCTCCAGATGCATTCTGGAGACCGCAGAGTGTAGCTGTCCACTGTCCCACATTACCATTTAAGCGAATCCCAAGAACATCGGGGAAGTCTGTGTGCAACCTTCGAATAGCTTCCCACGATCCATCAATGCTTCCGTCATCTATGCAAATGATCTGCAACGCTTCAAAATGCTTAATAAAAACAGTTCTTATATTCTTGATTACGAAGGCGAGTGTTTTCTCTGAATTGAATACTGGGATAATAATTGAAAGTTCCATGTTCGGTTTACTATCTGTTTCCATTCTCTTTAGTTTCTCTGTTGGACTAAAAATTTGATGTATTCTAGCTTATCGGATATATTTGCATCGTAGGGCATTTATGCTCGTTGTAGGTCAATAAAATGTTTTTAAGTTTAGAATGTAAACCATGCGTCTTGAATCCCATTGAATATTGGAATCCATCTCACTATGAAAAAGAGCAACAAAACATTAGGAACAACTGTTGGCAATGGGTTTGTTTAAACTCCGAAGTACCTGCCGACAAGGATTACTGCAGCAGGACTGTATCAGGTGTTCCGGTAGTTGTGTGGAATCAATCTGGTAAGATCAGGGCATTTAAAAACGTTTGTTTGCATAGAAATTCAAAAATTATTCCCGATGGTTGCGGCAAGTTAGCTATTTTAAGATGTCAATATCACGGCTGGGAATACAGTAATGATGGTCAGCTCTGCAGGATTCCTGACAGTAAATGTTTCCAGGGTCTGTCACTTCCGAGTCAGGGCTTAATAGAGCTTCGTATAGAGAATTTTGGAGATTTTATTCTGATTTGTTTTGATCATAACACACCATCCATTCGTTCGCTTTTAGGAGGTATGCGAGAAGAGATAGATCGACACTTTTGCGGTTGGCGATTATTTAGGAAAAATAGCAAGGATATTTCTGTTAACTGGAAGATTGTGGTGGAAAATGCGGTGGAAAGCTACCATGTGCCTATTGTTCACCCCAAAAGCTTTAAAACATATCGCTTAGAAGAATGGCATGATCACCAAATAAGTGAGATTTTCACGCGTTTTCATGATTTAAAGCCATGGTCCAATTCTATAGTGGGCTGGGGATATCGATTATTAACTCGTCTGATGGTTGGCAATAAAAATCCGGATCGTATGACTCATGTCCATATTTTTCCTAATATGCTCTTTTATTATGGAGATCTGTTTTCCATTTTTTATATAGTCGAGGCGGTTCAGCCTGAGAAATCAAGGCTTCGATCATTTTTTTACCTTTCACCGATAAATTTATCGCGTCAAAAGAAATTTTGGGTTTTAGATTCGATTCCATTTTTGGCTGTACAGTTACTTATGCTGCCGTTTTTAAGTTTTATATTTTTTAGAATACTAAAAGAAGATCTACGGATTCTTCAGGATGTTCAAGATGGATTCAAATATCCCTCTGGATTAGGAGTTTTGGGGGCCCGTGAGGAACGAGTCCTTGCATTTCAACAGTATTTAAAGCGGGTTATCAAAGCGGGGTAGAAAATTCTTTTTGGGGCTGTTGTAAATTCTCTCAATCATGAATCGTGGAATTTAGCTTATGCGGTTCATAAATGGTATTATATTGACCTATTCTTACCTTTCGCATTTCAACTCCTTGCTGTATACCGCTTGGCCAGCGAATCCGAATGGATTGAATATTGGGGTGTAAGCCGAGCCCGAAATGCAGTCGGTCATCGCTTTGGCTAGCGTATCCATTAATGGGCTGGAGTTGACGGATCAATTTACGATGCTCCAAGTTGAGCGTGACTTCCGCACCAAAAGCAGCTCTATTGCTCTTGCTACCTACCAGTTTAAAACCTATCCACTGATTGGCGTTTAATTGTCTGTTTTGATAGAATTTTGATTGCTGTTTCTGGTTGGCGAGTACAAAACTGAGGCTGCCATTATTCATATAATCGATATAAGCTACTCCTCTCTCATCCTCTAAAGATTGTCCAAACGGGGTGAGTTCGGCAACATTAACAAATTTCTGCCCATCATTTAGAAACAAACACGGCTTTTCATATCCTGCGAGAGATGCATTATCCATGGGAGGCCAGTAGGTAACATCCTTCATCATCTCACCTAGAGCTGAGTCTAAAACATTCATTGGATACCAGTAATTTTTTTCGCGACTATCAGAGATGAATCCATTGCCAACAAGTAGGTCCAAGTTCCCATCATTATTGAGATCAAAAAACTTTGCGCCCCAGGACCAACCACAGCTTTCAACTCCTTTTTCGCGTGCAATTTCAGAGAATTCTCCATTCCCCTGCCATTCCCACATTACATTTCCTGTAATTCTTTGTCCGGGAATATAAATATGAGAAACATAGGCTACAGGGTGTCCGTCCTTTCCCAAGTTCGCAAAATCAACGCTCATTCCATTCCTGCTATAGTATCCCCTTCTTATTGCTTCCGAGGCATTTTTGAACCCATTCTTGCCATTATTTAAATAGAGTTTATCGAGGTTATAATCGGTAGGGAACCATAGGTCTGGTCTGCCAGTTCCTTGAATATCATAAACGCCGATTGCGTGACTCCATCCGGAATATTCAATTCCATAATTATCTGGGGCCGGGAAAAAATGACCTTTGCCATCATTCCGAAAGATAACTGCTGATTCGCCATTTGTGGCATTGTGAAAACTATTGGGCATCAAAAATCCATTGATTTGATCACCCAATACATCTCTACCAAAATACCGAGATACGACTAAATCCAATAAACCATCTCTGTCAAAAACGTTTATGCCACCGTAAAAAAATCCACAGCCGAAACTCGAGTCTTTTGTGACCTCGCTAAATGTTCCATTATGCTGATTTAGAAATAGGCGCGGGCAATAAGAAAGCAAAAAAAGATCTTTATATCCGGAATTATTTACATCAAAAAAAATCGCTCGTGTCGAAGGATAGGGCGAATTCACATCTGCAATTCCGGCTTTTTCGGCCATCTCTGTAAACGTACCATCGTGGTTATTTTTAAAGAGGAGATTTTTTGAGCCTGGAGCGGAATTGTTCAGATAAATATCCGGCCATCCATCATTGTTAAAGTCAACTACAGCAACACTCGCGCCAACCGCAGAGAGATAGGGTCCAACATGGGCAAGTCTTGAGTCAACGGAATAGCCCTGGTGAGTGTTTTTGACACCTGTTATATCTGATACTTCTGTTAGCTTAAAGTTCAGTGTAGGCAAAAATAAGGGTTTATTTTCATCCATTTGAATTCTCATTTCCTGATTCATTGGGCCATGTCCCAGCAAGCTAGCACCTCCGAAAACGGCTAAAGCTATAAAAAGCCCCTTGTACGAACGAGCTCGCTTCAGGCTTTTTTGGTCAAAGTGGATCCTAAAGCTCACTAGAAGGTGACCTCAGATTTGACACTAATCCCAGCTTTTCAAGCAGTTTTAATAAATAAAATCCTATATCAATCTGCCACCAAAGCAAACCAAAGCGTGCAGAAGAGGGAAACGCATGATGATTATTATGCCAACCTGATCCCAACGTGAAGAGCGCAAGTACAAAATTATTGCGACTTCCTTCTCCAGTCTTATAGTTCTGCACCCCTATTAGATGTCCTATGGAATTTGTTGCAAATGTTAATTGTCGCGATACAAAGACAGCTATCAAAAAACCCCAAACAAACATTTCCCACGCAAGCGAAGAATATTCAGAGGTATTCTGACCGCTTCGCATATTCAATAAGAAGCCTAATGCTAGCATCAGCATCGCGCTGCCGAGGGGAGGTAAAAACAGGTATTTTTCGATCCATCTCAAATCGGGGTCTTGAGTGAGATCCTTAACATTCTTCCAATCCACCTTAAAATTATTGGGATCGAGCAACCAACCGACATGCGAGTAAAAAATACCTTTCGATATTGGTGAGTGATGATCTTGAGGGGTGTCTGAATATTTATGATGATCGCGATGCTGGCTCGACCACCAAATGGGACCCGATTGTCCAGCGGAAGCACCGAGCCAGGCTAGAATGATCTTCATCACCCGTCCTGTTTGAAATGCGTGATGAGAAAAATAGCGGTGATATCCAATATGAACTCCAACGAGACAGAGAAAACAATTAATAACAAATGCTATTAAAGCAGGATTGCTTAATCGTGCAAAGGGCGCAAGAGCTAATGCAAAAAAGTCGAGCCACAGGTAATTAAACCGATGAATCCGTAAAAATAGTCTAGAGAATGGAGTGGAATTTTTGCACGCACTTGCATCTAGGGGCAGAAATGGCCCTATCAGAGCTAGACCAGCGTTTTTTAGTTTTTTGTAGATCATAATAGCATTCTAGCGCTGGGGTTCACCTTTATAGGGAATAATGTGATTGTCCTGATCATATTCCGTTTCACTTCTAAATTTTTGAATACTATATCGATTCAAGCGTTCCGCTAGTAATGGAAAAACCCTTTGAAACCAGATAAAGAGATGGCAATACCAAGGAAAAACAATTAACATTTTTCGCTTTGTCAGTCCATGGAGTATTCTCTGGGCGGCGTCTTCTGGGCTCATAGTCCGAAAATGGACCATTTTCCTGACCTTAATTCCACTCATGCCCATTGAAAATCCAGACTTGATCAATCCCGATTCAATATAGCCTGGACATACTAGATGTACACGTATTCCCTGGTCCAGAGTTTCCGCGTGAAGTGCCTGAGTAAATCCAACTACAGCATATTTCGAGGCAGAATAATGAGAAAAAAACGGAGCGGGCATGAGGCCAATAGAGGAAGAGATATTGATGATATGGCCAAAACCCTGACGCGCCATGATTCGATAAGCTGCCTGGCTTCCATGGATTACACCGAAGAGGTTAGAATCAAAAATAGGACGCCAGTGCTCCACTTCTAGATATTTTATTTCTCCTGCCAAAGCCATTCCTGCATTATTGAATACAAAATGAATAATTTGGAACTGAGTAAGTACTGCCTGAAACATTAAGTCTACTTGCTTCCAATTGGACACATCCAAAATATGAAATTCAGCTTTACCTCCCTTACTACGAATGAGTTCGACGGTTTCTCTCGCTGCAGCAGCATTGCGATCTACAACGATAACAGAGGCACCCAATTGAGAAAGTCTCTGGCTTAAGGCATTACCTAGGCCTGCCCCTCCCCCTGTAACTACTGCGACTTTGCACTTAAATTCCATTTGATTTGCCCTTCAAAATTAAAAAAAAAGCCCGGAATAAATGTGGTAATGACTCCATTTCAAGGTTTTTCTCGGTAAGGAGGCGGCTAATAATATCTTTTTATGAAGAAATTTTACAAATGGCAAATCATTCTTCCAGGTTTGATACTCGTCTTCTCTTGTCTTCATCTTGAAGCAGACCCGTCCATATTTAAATGGAACGGAGATCCAGGCCCCCTCAGTGATGAGAGTATGTGGACTCATAGTGCACGTGTGAGTGTCCTATTTGGAAAGTATTTGATTCCCCCAGATAGTTGTAGTCACGCCCTTTTTGGTGGCCCTTTGTTTACCATTCTATCTCGATTGAGTTTTATGATTGGAGGGGTTCACCTTTCCTCTGTGAGATCACTCACAGTTTTGTCCTTCTGGGTGACGCTGGGTATTTTATTTCAGATTTTTCAGAAGAGTGGCTACACTTCTTATGCTAGCATGATGCCGGTCGTTATTCTGGGTCTCAATCATGAGGCCATCATGGAAAGTCGTTGGGCTACTCCTACTTTTTTAGAAATTCTCTTTTTAAGCAGTTGCTTCCTGTTTCTTATTCGGGCGGTTATTGAAGGCTCTGATCGATCTCCAATTAGAAGACGAGTCTATCTTGCAGTTGCGGGTATTAGCTTTAGCGGTGCGGTGGCGTCTAAGCTGTCAGCGGTGATCATGATCCCGACCTTTGGAGTCATGATACTCTTCACTGTGTTTCCCCTTCGTAAAATACCTCTCATGGATCTTGTGTGGTTTTTTACTGGATCACTCTTTGGGGGAGGACTCCTAGGTATTTTTTTCTTACAAAACCTCCCTCAATGGGAGGTTTTCCTTCGAACGATTCGATTGACCCAGGGTAGTCTCTTTTTAGCAAATTTCAATCTGATTACGGCCCTGCATCAAGTGTTTACCAATTCAGCTATTTCTAATCCGATGGTTGCTCCAATGGCGATTGGAGTGATGATCTTATTTGTTGTGAGAATTCAAGAAGCCTGGAAATCCAGGTCGAAACTCTCGCTCCAACAATATTTTAAAAAACTAGAACCCTTAGAAGCCTTGGCGTTTTGTTGGCTTATTGTAGGCTTAGGGACTTTTCTATTTCACCCGGATCGTTTCATTAATCGAAGGTTCATCCTGTTTTTGATCCCACTTAGTATTCTTTTCTCAAAGCTCATTCTAAGATTCAACCGATCGGAATCCGTGAGTGGTGTCATTGCTGCGGTTTTTACGGGAGCATGGATGTTCTACTTTCCAGAAATGATTCATTACCTCAGCCAGGTCTGGCTTTCAAAAATAGATATTCACTTTGAGCCGAATCTAGCTGCACTTTATAAAATTGAGATTTTTTTAGCTTTACCGATTTTTTTGATTTTATATAAAACTTCTATTGACACTCTGCTTCGGTTTCTAGCTTTCGGATTAATAGTGATTAACTTAAGCATGAATATCTACTGGATGCTTCATCCTACTTTTACGTTTCGTGACGAGTCCATTCGCTTGGCTAGCCTAACGCTACCAGGCGAACTCAATACTGGTTATATGCCTTGGGTTTTCTCATTGGAAACCAAAATGAGGCCCGTATTTTTTATGAAAAAAGAACATTATACAGAATACAATGCTGATTTCAGAGAGGTAGTATGGGATTATACGAATAGCCTTGTTGTTATTCGAGGCAAAGTAGATCACAAACCGAGTCTCTACTATGATAGCTATTTCCTAAATCCAGAAGACTTTCCAGGAATGAAACAGGAACCATTGGGTACTTTTAAACTTGCTCCCTACCCAGGCACAAATATTTACAGAATAGAAGCTGATATTTTGCGAATTCATAAAAGGTCAACCTAATGAAAAAAATTCGACGCTTTCATGCTGAAATTAAAGAACTATCTCAGGTTAGGCCGTGGAGAAGCCTGATTCACATTCTTATTGAATGGCTTGCCATCATGACGATCGCTTGGGTGTCGGAGCAAATGCATAATATTTTCTTCTATTTTTTAGCGAGTATTTTAATTGGAGCTCGATTTCATGCGTTGGCAGTTCTGGGCCACGACGGTAATCATAATCTCCTTTTTAGTCAACCTTGGCTCAACCGAATCGTGGTCATGAACCTATTGCTATGGCCTAATGCTGCATCAGCATCTGAATTCAAGGCAGAGCACTTATTGCATCATAAATACCTTTCAACAGATCGAGATCCAGATTTTTATCGTATTTCGAAATATCCTGAATTTCAGTTTCCTATGAGTAGGATGAATTTTTTTTCCATTCTGCTGCGAGATGCTTTAGGTCTCAATTTTTTTAAATATTTTTCGAAATCTCGCCAATTTCGTGTCTTAAGACTACAACCTTCATCCAGGAAAAGAAGTTTTAAGATTTTTTATGCAATCGCCTCTTACTTTCTGATTTTGTTAGTCGCATACAGCTTCGGCTATCTGAGGATCGCCATTCTTTACTGGCTGATCCCTTATATGACATGGAATCAGCTCATTTTTCGTGTTCGAACTATCGCTGAACACTCGGTAGTCAAACAGAATCGGTCCTATGGAACTAACACAGTGATAGCAGGTCCCATTGAAGAGCTGATTTTTGGTCTAAAAAATGCCAACTATCATATCGAGCACCACCTTTATCCCTCAGTACCGTGGTTCAACCTGGGCAAACTCCATGGATTACTGATGAGCTCCAAAGAACACCGAGACTCGATCTCAGTTTATCCCAGCTACTTAGCAGTCTTACGCCAGTGTGTCAGGAGATCTGAAATAACATGATCGAACATGCAAAGATGGAGTCACAGATCTTTGGATTGCGAATGGGGCGCGCAGAAGCAGTTGATCTAGATCCTATTAGTTTTAGTCAGGAACTTCTGAACTTCGAATATGACGTTGTCCGTTTAAAACTTCCATCAAAAAATCCACTTGCCGAAATTTCTTTAAAGAAGACGGGCATTCCATTCGCGTTGAGTGGCATCATCGAGAAATTTTGGATCTCGAGAGAGGTTTTCGATATTAAGCCTCAAATGAAATCAGGACTGACATTTGAAGAATATTCACCTCAATGGCGTGAATATTTTCGGTCAAGCATTCGAGATTGTTTTTCGGATCAATCACTTGGATTTTTTGATGTCCCTTATTTTCGAACCTTAGTTTCTCCAGATTTACAAATCAAAGCGTTTACAAATTATTATATTCATCAACTTGATTTATTTCAGAAAAATCTACGTGGTTGGTGTGTTCTTCTGAATGGTAAATTTGTTGGCTTTTTAATCAACACCGTACAGGAACACACCACAGAGACTGTTTTAGCGGGTATTTTGCCTGCCTTTAGAAATCAACAGATCTACAGAGAAATTGTCCGTTTTAGTCAAAACTTTGGAAAAGAATGTGGTAAAAAAGGGGGTTACTGTGGGGCACGTATTCAGAACATCATTAGCAAATGCATGTTTATCAGCGAAGGAATGAAACCACAGGAAAGTTGCCTGGTCTATTTGCTCACTCCCTTTTTTGGACTTCAACGGTCAAGTCCTCAAAAAAGCTCTTTTAAAACTGGGAGCAACCCGCTCAATGTCATCGACCATTTTCTGGAAAAAAAGCTGGGATACTGGAAGCTGGATTCACTGCAGTTAAAGCTTTTCTACAACTGGAGCGGTGGGGAGGTTTCCTTTCAAATGATCGAAGAAAAGGCATCCACCGCCTTTGCTCTGATGGGATTTATAAGTTCTGACAGTAAGCTATTGGGCTCGGCTTGGATGAATTTAACCCTTTAAATGGATAGGCCAATCATTATTGTTACCGGAGCTGGGGGGTTTTTAGGAAAGAGTTTAGTCAAATATCTTTCCCAATTTTTCGCTGTCAGAGCTCTTGCAAGAAGTCTCATGCAAATTCAAGATTTGAAAGAATTTTCAGCAGGAGGTTTATATCGCTGTCATTTGCCTGATGACATTGATAGTGAAGCCTTCGCTGTTAAAGGTAATGAAAAACTTATTATTATTCACTGTGCCTATGATGTTCAGACTCTAGATAAAAATAAAGCAATAAAAGTTAATTTTGAAGGAACTAAACGTTTGGTGGGGATAGCGCATTCGATTTATGGATGCAAATTCATATTTATATCTTCATTAGCCGGGCATTCTGGAGCGGAGTCACTCTATGGAATCATTAAATTCAGACTAGAGAAAATCATGGAAAAGAGTGATCTTGTTATTAGGCCAGGAACAATTATTGGAAACGGGGGCATCTTTCTGCAGGCAGCTAAAATGGTGAGTTGGCTTCCTATTGTGCCTATTCCATTTAGCAATTTAATAGGATTGCAAACCGTAGGCATCAGTGATCTCTGTAATGCTATATACCGATGTATTGTACTGAATATTTTAGGAAGTATATCCGTTGCATCTCCAGTGCAAATATCTTTTAGAGATTTTTATTTAAAGATAGCTCAAGTTCAAAAAAAGAGGGCTTTATTTTTACCCATACCAATAGATTTAATGTTTTATTCTTTGTTGTTAGCAGAGAATTTAGGACTTCAACTCTCTGTCACTTCTCAGAATATATTGGGGATAAAATCCATTAAGTATAAGAATACACGAGAAGATCTAAGGAAATTATCAATTGAGCTACAAAGTTTTGAAGAGTGCATGGCTTTACTTCATAGTAAAAGGGCAACATGAAAATAGATGCTAGAAGAATTTTAGATATTAGAATCTGGGTCTTCTTATTAATTTTTTGTTTTTCCCTTATTTGGTTGGATTGTGATCCTTCTATGCTGAAGTTAGATATGGATTTATTGGATGAGGGTGCCTGGGCCCATAACGCAAAGAATCGCGTTCTATTTGGAAATCATTTTGAGAGTATAGACGATTGCGGATATGCTTTTTTTGGAGGGCCTCTTTTTACTTTTTTTTTAAGATTAGCTTTCTTGTTAGGTGGGGTAAATCTATTTTCAGCTCGAATGGTTTCTTTAGTGGCATTTTGGGGTGTTTTAATTTTAGTTTATTTTATTTTTAGGTTGTGTGGCTATTCAGTCAAGAAAAGCCTTTTGCCGGTTGTTGTATTGGGTATGAATCATCAAGCGCTAATATTTGCTCGTTGGTCGACGCCGATTTTTTTGGAGATCTTTTTTTTAACAGGCTCATTTGGGTTAATTTTTCTTGCTGTCAGTAGGATCAGTTCCAAAAAAAAATATAGATATGCTATTTTTCTTTCTGGATTAAGTTTTGGATTAGCTTTCGCTTCTAAATTAACTGCTATTTTTAATTTTGTTCCATTTTTGTTTTTCCTGATTTTATTGGTTTTTTTATTTAAACTTTTTAAGTTAAGGGATCTTTTTTTGTGGATATCGGGTTGCTCTTTGAT
>CAIYTD010000224.1 GCA_903928955.1 Oligoflexia bacterium
ATGAGATTCTTTTTTTGAAAGCTCTTTTTGTAATCCTAATGGGATCCGAGAAAGATCAGTATAGAAAGTGGAAGAAGAAATGGGTGATAGCTTGTTATTATTTTTATTTGAATAAATATTTATTATATTTTCAGTAGTATCAAGTGCTTGACTCCATTTAGACCGTTGAATCTCTGTTTCCAGTAGAGAGAGCAAAAATCCCATCACATTTACTGGATCGCCAAAAGTAGCAGAATTTTGAGGTTCTAACGCTTCAAAGGTAATGAGTTTTTTAAAGTATTCCAATTCATTCCACATGTCTTTGGTACGCAGAAGGTGACCAAATCTAACTAAAGCTTTTTTCCACGAAGAACCGGGTTTGAGATTTTTTAGAAAAGGAATCGCTTCCTTCATATTGTAGTTAGGTTCCTTTTGAGAAAGTGCTGTGAAATAGTAAAGTACTGCATTTAAAAGTGGGAGTTCTCGGAGAGATTCGTCATTGACGTTATCTAGCTCCTTTTTGATCCAGAAAATCGCTTCTGACATATCATTTAATGAGTAGTGTAAAAATGCTCTGCGTTCTAAGATGAGAGGATAATAGGATTCGGATGAATGCACATTAAAATTTTTCCAATAGCTGAGAGCTTTTTTGAATTTCTTCTCTTTTACAAGGAGGTCGTAAAGATCGAATTGAGTTTTTTTATAATCTAGACTTTGGGGAAAATAATGAATTACTTTTTCAAAGTCATGAATAGCTTGCGTGGTTTGTCCCAACTCTTGGTTTGCTTCAGCTCGAAGAAATAACGCTCGATCAGCTCCTGGATTTTTGATGTACTGTTTTAAATATCTGGATGTAATCTCTAGTATTTTCTTTAAAGTAGATTGGTAGTTATTTTTATTTATGGCTATATTTAAGCGATGAGCCATTCTGAATTGAATTTCAGATATACGACTTAAAGTTTCAGCTGTTCTGATTAAAATAGTGGATTCTTGAATAGAATTCCCGATTTTTTTCTGTAGGATGTCTAGTGCTTGTAGTTCAGCTTGATAAGTCGTTAAAGCAGCTGCATCGTTTTCAGAAGTTTCAATTTCCTGGTTGTAAGGGATTGGATTTTGAGTGGGAGGGCTTGCCGATGCAGAATAGTAGGTAAATGTAAAAAGCCCCAACAAAATGCTCATTGCTCCTCCGTGACAATCAGATTGAAGCCCTCAAAATTATTTTTTGTTGCAGAAGCAAGAATTTTTCTCAGTGTCCAGTAGGGCATCATTTTATCGGCGATAATAATGAGTCGTGGATACTTTAGTAAGGAATGGCTACTGCGTTGTTGACTTAATGCTATATTTAAATGTCTTGAAGTACCATCGGATTCAAGTTCAGATGGATCAAAGTGAAACTCCTTTAATTCAATGATAGGTATATCATCCAGCAAAATGGAATTTTGAGAAATTTCTAATTTGAGGTGATCGATAATTGGCTCGATTTGTTTAACACTAGGCAGTGCGATGGCAGTATGCATAGTAATTTTTGATGCATCGGTTGAGAAGTTTTTAAGTAAGAAAACGAGCAGAATCATAAAAATATCTGCCATGGAAGTGATCTGTAAAATAATATTACTTTTTTGGTGGTTTGGCCTGTTGAACTTTTTTTTCATAAAGTGTCCGAGCTCAAAGCAAGTTCAGGGACAATGGGTTTTAAATTTTCAATAGCTTTTACGATAATAAGATAAGGAACTGAATCTGTCGCGTTCAGCATGGCAGACTTTAATGCAGGGTACTTTATTTTTAATTGTCGCAGATATTCTGCCATCGCTTGAAAATCAGGATGTTCGCTATTAGGATGAATGCTAATAGATTTTTTCTCTAATCCAAGAGTTTGAACGTCTATACTTAAGTTTGATAGAATATGAACAATAACCGCTATGTCGGAGTTGCTAGAGTCTTTTGTTGCTGCAGAGGACGTTGCACTGACATCAATCATTCCTAACTTTATAAATGAGACTGAAACGAGGAGATAGGTAATGAGCACTGTAAAGCAGTCAATGATAGATGCTAGATTCAATTCAAAGTCTTGCTCCTGATTCTCTTTCTTCTTGAATTTCATTTCTGAGAGCTTCCAGAAGGATTAGCTTCCTTAAAAGGTTCATTTTCTGCTTCATAAAATCTTTGTTTAATGAGGTCGATGATGCGAGCTGCGGCATCTTCAACTTGGGAATTAAGGAAATTGCTCTTACTAATCAGAATGCTATAAGCAACCATGCAGGGAATGGCGACAGCCAAACCCATCATTGTGGCATTCATTGCCATAGAAATGCCTGCTGCAAGGAGTGCAGAGCGTTGTTGAGGATTAGCTGACCCTACAGCCTCAAAGGCGTGGATCATTCCAACAATCGTTCCAAATAGCCCTAGTAATGTAGAAACGTTTGCGATGGTTGCAAGATAATTGGTGCGAAGTTGAATTTTATAGCTGGCTTCTGCAACTGAAATATGAAGACCTTCTTCAATCATGTCTTCGGGTTGGTGAGCTCGAAGGAGTGCTTCTTTAATTACATTCGCCGCTGGTTTAGACCGATACTGCTCGCATAAAGCGAGTGCATCTGTTAACCGGTCGGTCATAATTAAATCTCTGAGTTTGTCGATAAATTGAGGCATTTTAGCTATAGGATATTCTAGAAGGAGCACAATCCCTCTCTCAATCGTAATTGCTAAACCTAGGGCACCTGCTAAAAGAATAGGTGCGACATGCCAAAAATTACTGCCGATAAATTCAAAGATACTAGCCATGCTGATAAGCTCCTCCTTTTGCTTAACGGCTAGTCAGCTTTAATAATTAAGGCTTTTATTCTTTATCTGCTTCCTTTGAGATCAGTTCAAGTGCAGCTGTCGGACGGGGTGGCTGAGGAGTTTGTGAAGCCCGTGTAAAGGGAATATCTTGATCTAAGCTCGTTTCTCGTGACGTTCCTAGTGGTCTTTTACGGCTTTTGATTTTCACAAATTTATATTCCATGAGATCAGAGGTTTCTATTCCCTTATTTTCTGGATCAGTTTTGTCGATGAGTTTATTTTTCTCCCCTCCTAGACTGATTTCAATGGTACTTTTGCCTACTACAAATCCTGCTAAGCCTGCGTACCATCCGGAGAAGCTGAGTTCAGGCTGTGAGGGACTGGAAATGCTTTGATTCCACATCCTTCCTCCCTTGTACCCTACTAGGAGGGCTCCCATTCCATTAACATAACCTGCGTATTTTCCTTCAAGATCGGATACTTTCATTCCGTCTAAGTTATGAAAATTGAATTTTAAAGCATTTCCCATAAGCTCAATAGAAATACCCTTTAAGCCGAGTTTTCCTAGTTGAAGGGGGATTGCGAATGCATAATTATTTACTCCAATCCAGCAGACGAGATAATTTTCAGAATGGAGTGGCTCTAAATCCTTCCATTTATGAAGAAGCCCAATAGATGGTTTTGAAAATTCAAAATAGGCTGGGCTCCAGACGGCAATTCCATAGCCCGAGCTGTCTACGGTATGATGAATGGCGCAATATTCGTAAGGTAAAATTTTTTCTTTCTTAATTCCCCAGGAGGACTTCAGATAAGATATTCCGCCATAAAAATCTCTGGCTGATACTGTAGATCCAAGAAAAAATGCAAAAAAAGAGACTAATATTTTTATTGTTTTTTTCATAAATATCCCACGTTAATAGTACGGTTTGCCTTGTGGCACTCAGAAGTAATTGCATGCTTCCTAACGTAGAGTGGTATGAATATCAACCTAGAAATGAACTCATTTTTTTAAATACAGCATCCGAAGATATTCTAAAGTATTTAAAATTATATTA
>CAIYTD010000225.1 GCA_903928955.1 Oligoflexia bacterium
ATTTGTTTACCAGAAACAAGATGTTGCAAATATGAAAATGATAGAGAGTTCATGAGCTCATCATACAGTAATGCCCTATTGTATGATGCAGGATGGAACTACTCTAAGGGTGCCTAAAAGGCCCAAACCCTTGATCCATTTTGACCATTGACTCGATGGTCAATCTAGGGAAGGGGTTTGGGGTTCGAGTCTCGTTTCATTGCGCTAACACCTTGAGAGGCCTCCAAAATGTTTTATTAGAAACCTTACTTTGACAAATTGACATAATGAAAATCAAAACAAAATTACCATGTTTCCATGGAAAACTATTACAGTAACTTAGTAAAATGAAAATTATTCACTTTGGATAAATAAAAATGACTCATTTAAACTAATATGAAAAACAATATAAAAATTAAAAACAAATCAAATATAAGAAATTGTAATTGAACTAACTCAGTTAAAAAACACGAAGAATGAATGGCTGACAGACTTAATTTTAAGTTCCCTTAGTTACTTTCCGCAATGTGGCATTGTTCTGAGGGAGTTGTCTCTTGCCTCTGAGCAAATTGTATAAGCCAAGGGTGTGCGAATTTTCCTTATCACGAAATAGCATGTTAAGACACAGGTATGGTATTTTGGTTAGATGATTAGCTAATTGGTAGGGAAATTAAAACTAGTTGGATTTGACACCAGGAAAGGCTTGTTCTTTTAACAGGAAAATGACCACAATATACTCCGCATTGATACATTTGCGAAATCTGAAGAGAATACGGCACCATTTGGATTCATTTCAAAAAGATAACGGGGAGAACAACTTAAAACAAGTTGATTATTATGACTGCCAAATGGGTGGGCCGGACAGATTAGGCAAAAGAAGAGACACTCCTCTTAAAAATGAACATTAAAATAAAAATTAATCAGACTTTGCCACAATAAATCCTTTTAACCTGAAAATAGGTATCACCTTCACGAGTGAAGCTTCCGAACAAGCGGAAAATTTCGGAGGTGGAGCTCAAATTTTAATAAAAACCGCAATTCATCAATAAAAATTTCATTTCCTTGGCCGCAAAATGGAAAGAAAAACAGCAACCTAGCTTAGTTGTCAAACAATTAAAACTCATATCGACCCAGAAAATTCCAAATGTTCATATTTAGGTTTCGTAAAGCCGGTTTGTGCACTGTTAATGATCTGTTGGAAAACTAAACGGAGACCCGTGTTTTCCAGATGTGGATTTTTCAGTGTGCCGGTCTCAACAATTACCACTCAAAAACGGAATCGGAACCTCTTTCTAAATTTACAATAAAAATTGACCGCTGCACCTGTGCGTGTGGTTAAAACCATCTGGAACAGATACTCACTCACTGACTTGTTTGATGAACTTATAATTATACTGACTAAAAATAAATAATACACTTATTGGACGCATTATACAAACTAGGAGTTAGGACGAATTATAAATCCGAATATTCACAACCTATTGAAAGGAATCGAGAATGAGAAAAACTAGTCGATTGTCCCCCTTGTCACAAGATTACTGCTCCGGATTCCATAATAAGAATAATATAAAAATTAAAAAGCTGCTGATAAATGATAAAAGAGAACCGGGTTATTACAATTCGAAGAGATTTCCACCCATAAACGGTGGTTAGAACAAATTCGTTTTGTAAAAAGACCTATGCCTGAACTCTTTTCATGATGCTAGATGAATCGATCTTTTAATCAAATTTAGAGTTAGTTAACAACATTTTGGCAATACTGGTAGCAATGGAGAGATGAGTCTGGTGTCATGAGAAGAGGGATGACGCCATAACAGGAGCAATTCAAAACAAATAATACGTCACTTGCTGGCTAACTGCAGGACTGGCCAAGTGGTTTGGTCTAAGCCATGCCACTTGCCCGGGGCTGTTGCAAGCCTAGTCTGAAATTCGCTTTTCCGTGTTTGAGGCCGCATGGGCATGTGTGTCGGAGTGAGAAGCAGCCCTAGCGACCTTCGACTGGGGATTGCGACGGATGACGAAAACTTGATTTCAAAAGACAGCATTTTATTTTCAATTTAATTTATTTTTCCATCAACTTGGCGAGTGACATGCTGTCAAAATAATATCAAAAAGAATTTGAGGCCTAGAAGAAATTTAAAGCTCATCAAAAAGAAAAAAGCATTAATTCCATGATTAGATTAAGAAATTAGGTTTCGTCTTGTTGTCTAAATGACAACAACAACTCACTTTCAGTGGTTGCGGGGAATAATTGAAGAGGTGACTTACTGTTACTTCTTTGAAGCCACCCTGTCAACCGAGGGAGGTTCTTATGCTCAACTCGCCGCCTTAATTGAAAAGGCACTGTTAATGATCAAGAGGAGGTTGTTTCTTTTAACAACATGGGACCTCTACTTCCTTTCTGGATGTGGCATTGCCAAGGCCCAGATGTCGGCCTTTTGAGTGAAAGTGACCTAGGAGTAATTGGCATCGGGGCCAAACACTTCTATTAGACTAAGGAAACTTTTGGTAGAACTTTCATGGAATAATCTAAACGAACAAAGTGGAATTGAAAAACAAAAAAGATTTTGTAAAACAAAATGAGCACAAGGGACTTTGAAACTTTCATCCGTGACGTCCTACCAGCCAAAACAGTAGTTGTATGAAGCGGATGGTTGTTTCAAACATGCCCTATAAAAATGGCCTAGTACATGCTGCGTATAAATAATAATATATAACCTTGCTCTTGGTTCTCTTATTTAGAATACAATTTCAACTATAAGCCGCAATGTGCCACCCCATAGTTGCGGCAATGAAATAAATTTTGGGTATGCCTCTTGGCTCTACCGAAGTAAGAGTGGAGCATTCACCGGTAAGTGTTGTGATGACCTGCTGGGATTGTCCTCCTCCGAATAGGGGTAGGTATGCCTTGAGGCTGCTAGCAAAATTTTTCGCAAAAAAAGACAAGGACTTTCGATTCCAGCACTGTCCGAAAAGACTCCAGATAACTGTGATATTTAATTGGTGCAAATAAGACAATATAATTGCCTTTTAACCCTAACAAAACGCTTGAACATAACTTCAATTGTGATATTGAAGCCTGATTGGACAGAATTGTTTTCGTCAGAATATGTCGAAATTGGTCAAACTACTTAACAGTATAATTTTAATTCAGGTTTCAAAATTAATGATGATATGTGCATGAACTTCATGTATGAATTTGCAGTACAAACACGGTATAACATAGCATTTCAAAAATAAAATAGCAATGACTATAAGTACAACAGAATTTGAAACCACTTTCATATTTATATTTTCAAAGAAAAACGAAAACAAAACTTAAAAAGCAGAATGCGACCGCCGCCTACTCGAAAAAGTAGAGAAAATTTCATCCAAGCGCACGAGAGGCTGGCGCCGATATTCACCACTGCGGGTCAGATTGGCCGAGTGGTCTAAGGCGTCGGTCTTAAGAGCCGATGGCGGTAACGTCGCGTGGGTTCGAATCCCGCATCTGGCAAATTACTTTTTATCTTTTAAACACTTTAAGCTCTTGAATTTTATGCACTATGTCATTACACTAATTAAGACTTCATTTAGAATCATTACAAAATAAAAACAATTTCAAATTACTGGAACCATTTCTAAAAATACAAAACTACTTTTAAATAATTTATTCAAAATCAAACTAAAAATTAAAACTTTATTTCAAAATCTATTTTAAGGCAAAATTATTTTAAACAAAAACCCTAACTGACCGAATAAACAAATAAAAATAAAAAGCACCG
>CAIYTD010000226.1 GCA_903928955.1 Oligoflexia bacterium
GGGCAATGGACTATAGTGAACTGCAAACTTTCGATCAAGTTCAACTCTCAGAGGATCCGATAGATCCAACTGCAAAGAGGGATAAGACTTTTTTAGGTCATCCCATAGGTTTATTTGTATTATTTTTCACAGAGATGTGGGAGCGCTTTTCCTATTATGGAATGAGAGCTTTACTGATTCTCTATATGACGAGTTATTTGATTCAGCATGCGAACACGGGTACTCCTGTTTATGGATTTTTAAGTTTAAAGGTAGGACTTGAATCTATTTTTGGTCCTCTTGCGATTCAACCGCTCGCGTCTCAAGTTTATGGTTTATATACAGGTTTTGTTTATTTAACTCCTTTTTTTGGGGGAATTCTTGCAGATCGTGTTTTGGGTCAAAGAAAAACAGTAGTTGTGGGAGGAGTTCTCATGGCTATCGGTCATTTTCTCATGATCTTTGAGCAGCTTTTTTTATTAGCTCTTATTTTTCTAATTCTGGGGAATGGCTGTTTTAAACCTAATATTTCTACACAAGTAGGAAAACTCTATCCTGCCGGTGATCCTCGTCGCGATGGTGCGTTTACCATTTTTTATATGGGCATTAATCTGGGGGCATTTTTTTCTCCTTTGATCTGTGGAACTTTAGGTCAAGTCTATGGTTGGCACTATGGATTTGCTGCTGCGGGAGTAGGGATGTTGATCGGTCTTTTGGTTTATTTGCTGGGTCAATCTTATCTTGCCCCGGATTCTCTGAATCGCACGCGTCGCATTGCATCGGATGAACGTCTCACTTCAAAAGAATGGAAAAGCATCGCTGGTCTCACAGCGCTTTGTGTATTAAACATTGTCTTTTGGGGCGTTTATGAGCAGCAGGGTAATACGATGCAGCTCTTTGCAGATCGAAATACGGATTGGCATATTTTAGGTTGGGAAATTCCCTCTACTTGGTTTCAGTCTATTAATCCTGCGTTTATTTTTATTTTGGCGCCATTTCTCGATTGGTTTTGGTCGAAACAATCGATCAGAAAAAAAGAGCCCAGCAGTATTGGAAAGATGTCGAGAGGCTGTTTTCTCTTGGGGTTGTCCTTTATTGTTTTGGTGGGGGCTGTGACAGGTTTAGGATCTACTCAAAAAATTAGTTTTCTTTGGTTGGTGGGTTCCACTTTTATTTACACTCTAGGTGAGCTTTACCTATCGCCTGTGGGTCTTTCTTTAGTCACTCAAGTTGCTCCTGTGCGATTGGTGAGTATGCTGATGGGGATGTGGTTTTTATCTTCGTTTTTTGGAAATTATCTCTCAGGTTATTTAGGGACTTATTATGACAAAATGCCAAAAGATGGCTTTTTTTTGATGTTAGCTTTTTTAGGGGCCTTATCAGGAACGGCTATTTTTGCACTTGGTAATCCTTTGAAGCGGATGGGGGTTTAAAATTATGGTGAGCCTTTCAACGACTTGGACATTTTTCCAGCTTCTCAAGTTTTTTGGTCCAAAAGTGCTTTGTGCTATTTTTTGCGGAGGGTTAATTGGACTCGAGCGTGAGCTCAAAAATAAATCGGCAGGCATCAAGACCAATATGCTCATTTGCCTGGGTTCAACGCTTTATACGGTTGTCTCCGTATTGATTTCAGCAAGTTATGCAGATGCGGGTCACTTTGGGGATCCGGCTCGAGTCGCAGCGCAGATTGTCTCGGGTATTGGATTTTTAGGTGGGGGCGCTATTATTCAATCCCGCGGAACCGTTTTAGGTCTCACCACTGCAGCAACGATTTGGGTGGTTGCAGCAATTGGAGTCTGCATTGGAATTGGTCATGCTGATATTGCAATATTTTGCTCGTTGAGCGTCATTTTAGTACTGGTTGCTACGACTGCTTTTGAAGATCGTATTTTGGGTCGCTCCCTTAAGTTTAGTTGTGAAGTAGTTGCAGAAGACCCATCGGGTGAAATTCGCTTGGCGTTGAACCAGGCTCTTGCTCAGAATGACCTCACATTGGATGATTTTAATATTTCTTCTCGTGGTAAATATATTGTGATGATTGTTCACTACAATGGTCACCGAAATGATCATAAAAAATTTATTATTCACCTGTGGAATATCCCCGGTATCCGTGAGGTGAGACAATCCTGATTCTGAGAACAAAAGAATTCGGACATTTTTTAAAAAGCGTGAGAAACTAGTTGTTGATATGAGCTCAACCGTTTCACTTCCACCTGCCTTTCGAATCAAAGCCATTCACATTGCTGAAAAGCTTAAATTGAAAGACCTTCGAGAGAAGTTTACACAGCCAGCTACTGAATTTTCAAACTATGAAATGATTGTCAGATATTCTTCTGATTCCTGCCTGTTTGTTTATAATTATGGGTCAGTCGTTTTTTTTAATGTTCCGGAAGAGCTTCAAGAAAAAGAACTCTGTTCGATTCAGGAGTATTTGGTCCCTTCTGAACAAGTTCGTGCCACCGATGTCTTCTTATTAGAGGTGCAGGATCCGAGCCTGCCTTTGGCTCAGAGTGGGAATAAAGTTTATTTTGATCGAGTTGTAGTTGCGAGATTTTCTCCTGAGATAGTAAAAATTGTTTGTATGCTCTTGGCTGAAAGTACGGCGCTCGAATACTATGAAAATCTGATCGAAAATCTTCTTGTTAAAACGAATGCTTATTCCAAAACTTTGCGCCGTCAAGGAAGGATGCTGGAAAGCACAAAAGAGCTGATTAAATTTATTGGCTTATGCATGGATACCAAGCAAGAAATTATCTCGAATCTCTATATAGTAGATTCTCCCGATGAAACTTGGGAGAGTGTCGAGCTGGATAAAATGCATCAAGAACTCAAAATGATGATGGAAATCGATACCCGATACCGAGGACTGGAATATAAAATTAAAATTATTCAAGAGAGTGTCGATGTGATTGTAGATTTATCGAAGTCCAAGAGAGATACTTTGCTCGAGCTCATTATCATTTTACTGATCACTTTTGAAATTATTATCTCTATTGTGAAGTGGCATTAATTTCTGCTAAAGATTGTAAACTCAAATGCCTCTAAACAATTGCAAGCTTGGTATTAATAGTCAGATCCATCTCCGTAATCATCTATCAGCAATTCTAAGTGCTCTTTTTGGTTTTTTTGTGAGTATTTATTTTTTTTATCCAGGGTTTATGACGAATGATTCAGTCATTGCACTGGATGAGGCTAGGACAGGACAGTTTACAGATCTTCAGCCTCCGCTGATGGCTTGGGTTTGGGGAAAGTTTGATCAAATCGTTCCTGGACCGATAGGGATGCTCGTTTTTCATAATGCTCTATTCTGGACGGCATTAGCTCTTCTGGCGATCTCTATTTTTGATAAACCCCGTGCGCGTGCGCTTTTTGTCCTTTCTTTTGGTTTTTTCCCGCCTATTTTTTCTCTGCTGGGGATGATTTGGAAAGACGTTGGTATGGGAAGCGCGCTTCTGCTGGGATCTTCTCTCGTGCTCCTTGCTCAAAAGAAAGCATCCCGAATACTTCTTGCTCTCAGTATTCCTTCTTTTGTCTATGCCTTTACTATAAGACATAACGCAATTCTGATTGCGCCCCTTTTTTGCCTTTGGATCAGTTTGAATATTACAAAAAAAATTCGATCTGCTCTTTTCGTTACGGTTTTTCTTTTCTGTTTTTTTATAGCTTTTTTAAAAATTTCAACTGCAGTCCTGATCCAAGATCGTCGTCAATATACGGAGCAGGCTATCTATATCCAAGACTTGGCAGGAATTTCTATCGATCAAGGGAGTCTCCAATTTCCTGATTCTTTTAAACAGATCTCAACAAATTTAACTCTAGATTGGGTTAAAAAGGGATACTTTCCACCTGATAATGCGAATCAGCTTTGTTATACGGGTCATCCTTGGATCACCAGCCAACCTATTATCGACGCATTGGCAGGGGAGTGGAAAAAACAAATTTTGAAACATCCCGTTTCTTATCTGAAGCACCGGCTGAGAGTGTTTTGGTATTTTTTAGGATTTCGGACAAAAAAATATTTGACCTATCACTATATCGGACAACGAGATCCGGTTTCTGGTGATCCCAAGTATTCCAAGCTGCATCAGAAAATATTTCATTTCGGTACCCGCATACTAGATAGAGTGAATCAAACTCCCGTTTTTAGCTCTGGAACTTATATGATCCTACTTCTTGTTCTGTGCTTCAGACGCTACCGGCGCATGGGGTTTCAATATCTCTTCTCACTTCAGCCCGAACAATCTGCTCCATGGATCATCGGATGCAGCGGAATAGTCTATTTTCTATCCTATTTCCTGATTGTATCCGGCGCTGACTTTCGATACTCGTGGTGGATGGTTGTAGCGACTATGCTTTTTTTCACTTTCGAAGTGCGCTCGAGGAGAGACCTCCAATGAACCTGAGAGCGTGCACTGCTCAGTTTCTTCAAAAGATTCCTTCGCGCTACAATCTCCGTATGATTGCCGGAGGTGTAGTCTCGTATTTACCGAATCAAAAGGGTGTAGGATTGAGAGGGACAGTCCTTCAACACAATAAGCTGCCAGCAAGTTACTATTATTCAGTATATCTCAGGCACTTAGTGAAGCTTTATGAGTCTGGAGCAAATTCTCATCCAAAAACTGTGGCTGAAATTGGACCTGGTGACGCGTTAGGTGCAGGGCTAGCGGCTTTACTTTCAGGTGCGGATCACTATTTCGCCTTTGATGTAATAAAAACTGCTGAAAAAGCTGAAAATCTCAAAGTTTTCGCAGAAATGGTGCAATTATTTCAGAATCGAGCTCCCATACCTGATCCCAGCATCTATCCCTATGTAGAGCCTTTTTTAAAATCTTATGAGTTTCCAAAGCATATTCTGACAGATCAACGTCTGACTTCAGCTCTTCACGAAAGTCGACTCGAGTGGATCAGAAAAGCGATTCAGGGAGAGTTAACGTCCGGAGCTGACCCCATTACGGTTTCCTATGTTGTACCGTGGAATGATGCGAGTCTACTCCAGCCTGAATCCATCGACCTCATCTTCTCTCAAGCTGTATTGGAACATGTAGATGGATTAGAGGATGTGTATCGAGCGATGTCTCAATGGTTAAAGAGGGGAGGGGCAATGTCTCATTCTATTGACTTTCGATCGCATGGAGTTTCTCCCTATTGGAATGGTCATTGGGCTTATTCCAAAATTCTTTGGAAGATCATGCGTGGCCGTCGTCCCTTTCTTTTAAACCGAGAGCCTTATTCGAGACATTTGAATCTGATTAAAAAAGCGGGTTTAGAAATGATCTGTAGCGAGCCTTTAGAGGACAGCGCAGGTCTAGAACGGCGTTATCTTGCTCGAGAATTTCGAATCCATCTGACCGAAGATGATTTTAAGACACGGACGGTATTTCTGCAGGCTCAAAAGCCGATAGCATAAGATTGCCCATACCCACTCCTAATTCTTCTTGTTGATTTAGCTCGAGATGCGCTTGTCACTGAGCGCTCATAATTTTATCCATCGGATAGTTTAAATAGTTTTAATTTAACAATACAATGCAGTAAGGTGTAACCTCTTTATTGAAAGATAGGTTAAAAATGAAGTTTCAAATTATAAATTTTTTTTTGTGTGTGTTTTATTTTTTAAGTAATGCAACTGCTAGAGTTAATGAATTTACTTTATTTGATTCCGGTGTTTCATCGTTGGCCCAATTTTATAAA
>CAIYTD010000227.1 GCA_903928955.1 Oligoflexia bacterium
TCAGCCATCATTCTTCCCATTTCCAGCATTACCCCGTCAAAAGCCCTCTTACCGCTGGTCATGATCTGGAACATCCTATCCCTCATCCAGTCATCTCCTGTGGCTTCCCTAAAACCTCTTGTTGCATTTTTCCTCTGCCTGGTGTCTCTTCGCATTCTGGTGGCTCCTTTTGTTTTCTCAACTCCTGCATAACGCAGGTGGAGCCACTCTTCAAAATTCAACTAAATTTGGTATATCCTCCTCACAGCCCCAGCGTGGTTTATCCCTTTATCTTTACTCTGGTTCACACCGGCGCGAGACGAGAGGAGATCAGACTCCTTAAGTGGGAGCACATTGATTTTGAAATTGGATACCTGACATTCAAGAATACGAAGAGCGGGTTGGACCGCAGCATTAAAATGGGACCAAGCCTATCCATATTCCTCCGCTCACTCCCTCGTATTTCGGAATGGGTCTTTATGAGTCAATTCGGCTGGCTACTCAGTCGGGAGCAGATTGACGACACCATTGCCGCTGTACAGAAGAAAAATCCAGGCATGAAGCATTGGAGATGCCATGATTTGAGGCACAGCTTCGCCTACAATTTTCTGACGAGAGGCGGAGATATGTATGCATTGAAGGCCATACTCGGTCATCAATCAATTCAGTTGACTGTGGACCTCTATGGTAATTTCAGAGCGTGCGATGTGCGGACGGTTAGTCCATATGAGGATTAAGACATTTGTAAAATAATATCTCTGAAATAAGTCTTAACTGCATCGACGACCGATAAATCGGAGGTAACCTCTAACTCAAGTAAACTCTCTGAAATTTTATGTTCTAGATGAACCCGAAATGCCAGCTGACCTGTGGCATTTATGCGCCTTACGCTCAACCAGAAATCGGAATAGGCTTGCAATTTAATAAAGGCATGCTCGTTATTAAATAATTCTTCACACTCCTGAATAAAAGCCTCCAAGTCTTCTTTGTCGAACCAGACTTGCCGAACTGTTCCCGAATAATCTTCATTCTTTGCTGCGATCGAAAACGCTACGGAAGGATGAGACCGGTCAGGTTTGCTAATCTCTATCAGATCTATCGCAATCTCGGCTATACTAGAGGAGGATTTGATATTCATAAATGTCCTTTAAAAATTTAATTGTCTCGCATGTTTTACTACGGGGAGTAAATCACCTGTGCGTTGACTAAAGATAAACTCCCATCCTTTTTCAACTACCATTCCGCCCGTTTCAATGGATTGCTTCCAGGCGCCCGTCTTTGCTACTTCTTCCAAGGCATTCTGAAAGCTACCTAGTACGGCCTGATTGTGCATCGGCGTAAGGTGGGTATGTTGCTTTCTAGCAAATATTTCACCCATATGCTTTGTAGCGTTTGGATGAACATGAAATTTTTCGGTACCTGCGAGAACATCGAATCGTCTAGGTATTAAAGTCCGATCCATATGCTCAGCTACATTGGAAATTTTATTCCAGACAGTCCCCGCAGACTCCAGAATGTCACTAACCCGACCAAACTGCTCACCCTAATCTTCCAAAACTAATAATTTCCTTTACTTAACTCACGCGAGCCTCGCTTTCGGATTTTTTGAATTTTCCGAACCGTATCGAATTTTTTGAATTTTACCAACTTTTTGAATCGTCGCGAATTTTTTGAGAATTTTTCTGAAGGTCGAATGAAGACTGGAATAACTATCATTCTTAAATTCGCTTTAATTTTCAAAATCTACGAGATTTCAGAGATGCGTCATTTTTGAGTTTTCTGAATTCTCTCGAATTTTTTGACTGTAACTGTATTCTGCGGGGTAATGGCAATGCACTGTGTCTCGTAAACGATCGTATTCGAGTCTCTTTAAACTCAAGTTTTGAGTGTTGAAATCATTAGACTTTTTGAATCAAGTTTTAAGGGGTTTTCGAGACAGGCTTGCGAGGCTTCAGTGAACGGTAAATCGCACCCCTTGATGCACCGAGTTGGTTTTGAATCTCGCTATAAGTCAATCCTTGCTCTCTAAGACGCACTATAGCCTCCCTGTCAGCCACGGGAGGCCGCCCTAAGCGTTTGCCATTGGCCCGAGCGTGGTCGAGTCCCATGATGGTCCGTTCTCGTAAAAGACTCTTTTCGAACTCGGCTAGGCTTCCGAGCACTTGAACGAAAAGCCTGCCTGAAGGAGTTGAGTAATCAACATTGTCCTTTGTGGCGATGAATTGGACTCCAAGTGCCTGAAGTTCCTCTAAAGTCGTCATCAAATGCTTCAGGCTACGAAAGAGACGATCAAGTTTGACAACGATGACGACATCAACTTCTCGGGACCGGATGAGCTGGAGCAATTCTTTCAATCCTGGACGCTGGTCATTGCCTCCGGTATAGCCTCGATCCACAATCTCATGACTAATTGTCCAGGACCGAGCTTGGCAATACCTACGGAGTTCATTCACTTGGACTTCTGGATTTTGATCATGATGGATCGTGGACACTCGAGAATATGTGGCGATCCTCAATTGGGGCTTCGGATTCATAAATAACTCCATTCCCTGCTATAAATAGTATTTCAAATTGTACCTAAATAGTCAAGATATAAAGCATGAAAGAAATACTTAAAGTATACCGACTATTAGAGTATACAGAGAAACGCTATTTAACTCAAAACGGGAGGATTTATGAAAATTGACGGTAAAGACATTTTAGAGCGACTTTCGGTGGGTAAGAAGGGTGATCGAGAGAAAACCTCACTCTACCTGTCTAAAGCGCTATACGAAGCATTTAGGAAAGCCTGCGGTGACATTCCTGCGTCCCAAGTTCTTGAGGAACTGATGCAGCAGTTCGTGGATTCCGTGAAGAAGAAATAATCAGATTTTTAAAAATGGACTTGGACTTATGAAAAACGACTTGATTACAAAACTAGCTGAAATCTCAACTCAAAAAATTGGAGGCCGAAATGAATCGGAAGGATATGCTAAACTTTTATTTGTGTTCATAAATAATTTTGAATCGGCTTTCGATCCAAAAATCAGAGAAATTAGATCGAAGAGAATGAAAGCAATGGCATCCGCGTTAGAAGTCGCGGAAAATCTGAAAAGAGAGTTAGACAAACTTCAGGCTGAGCCTGTGCTTCGATATGAGAGAGAATCCAAACGTTATTATAAAAAAACAATTGGAGTATTGATCGAAAACCTTGAAAAAAGTACGATGGATGTTCTAAGGATGGTTCCTCCGTTTTTAGTTACTGCGAAAAGTGGAGTGAGCTTGGTGCCATTTTTCGCCAAGAGGAAAAAGAATCGATCGGATCGTTCCAATCAAAGAACTGTAGAAGATATTGGTCACTATGATCGAATATCAAAAGAAGAGGTTACATATTGGCTTTACCAGCTTGAGGAATTCCTCTTGAAAACAACTGAGCTTCCCCGTCTAACTGTAGTTACAAGTTTTATTTCAGAACCATTGAGCGAGATTATGGTTAATAATTTCAAGAATAATTTATTTTCGTTACAGCCAAAAGCTATCATCAATAGACTAGATCGCTATCGTGAGGAAGCAGAAAATAGTCCCATAAAAAGGGGAGACAGAGATAGTTTAGCTCGAGCTTCCATGAAGAAAATCAGATTTGAAGCACTCATCAACGGATGGAAAGATCCCTCGTCAAATAACAGAAAAGGTACCCTGGGTACGATTCACGTTCCTTGCTCTTCTTGACCATTTTTCAGTTAACCACGATGGTGGGTTCACTGGATTTGGGGATAAAAAAGTTTGATCGCTTAATTGGCGATTAATTGAACCCTCGAAAGAACCTTCCCAGGTCCAGCTTTCGGGGGTTTTTTTTCGACTAGGGGTGGAAAGTGGATCTGGATAGTATGATCATCGTCCACTTCCTTCTAGCCAAGGAACGTGGGGTAAAATTGCCAAGCAATAAAGAATTGTCCAAATGTGTAGAAATCAGAGCGGAGGTTCAAAATGACAACCGCAGCTGAAATTTCTTCCGCTCTCAGAGGTAAAAAATCAGGTAATGGTTACATTGCTCATTGTCCTGCTCACGATGACAAAAATCCTTCGTTCTCAATTTCTGAGTCAGGTGATACTCCGCTGTTTCGCTGTCACGCTGGTTGTTCCCAAGATTCCGTTATTACTGCTCTTACCAGGCTAGGGTTATTTCATGCTAAATCTAGAGGCCCAGTATCTAAGGCTCGTCCAAAGAAATCAGAAAGTGCTCCTGTAGCGAATATTCTACGAGTTCCTGATGCTGAAGTTGAAGCCTGTCATAAAAATTTATCAGAGAGTGACCGTTCATATTTGAAATCTGAGAGATTGTTGTCAGATGACGTGATTGACCGTTACCAGCTTGGATCACATGAGGAGGGCCGCATCACGATTCCAATAGAGGGTGAATCGGAGCTTTTCGAAGATTTGAGACGTTACCTGAGAAAAGACAAGCGCCCTACTCCAGATTGCCCGAAAGTTCTCCACAGAAAAGGACATGGGAAGGCCCGAATATTTCCAATAGACCAACTTGAATCTCAATCTTTACTTTTGTGTGAAGGTGAGATGGATACTTTGGCAGTAATTAGCTGTGGAATTAACGCCATCACAACCACGGCCGGAGCTGCTCATTGGACTGAAGAAAACTCTAAGGCTCTGCATGGTAAAGAAATTACGATCCTCATGGATCATGACGAACCAGGACGGAAGGGCGCAGAGCTGCGAGCAAAGGCACTGGTCAAGCAGAAGTGCCTAATCAAAATTGCTCAGTGGCCTGGAGATCGCCCAGAGAAACATGACATTACGGATGAGATCAAACTATTTGGATTGGAGAGCTTAAAACAAATCATTCAATCTGCTACGGAGTTTAAAAATAATTCCGGAAATAGTAATGATCTCATTTGTTTTGCAGATGTGAAGACGGAAACGATTCACTGGTTGTGGTTCCCCTACATCCCATTCGGGAAGTTAATCATGATTGAAGGGGACCCTGGCTTGGGTAAAAGCTGGACACTACTTGCTATAGCTTGTCATGTCTCTATGGGGGCGGGACTACCTGGTGTTGAGCCTTGTGAGCCGGGAAATGTACTGCTCATGAGCGCTGAAGACGGGATAGCCGATACAATTAAGCCTCGCCTTGCTGGATTCGCCGCGGACCACTCCAGGATTTTTTCTCCTAGAGTGCAGTTCTCATTTGACGAAGAGGGCATTAAGCTTCTTGAGAGCCTCATTCAACAAACAACTCCCAAGGCTGTCATCATTGATCCACTTGTTTCATATATGGGGGGTGATATTGACATGAACCGGGCCAATGAAACGAGGGAATTAATGTCTCAACTCTGCGTTCTAGCTGAAAGGTATCAATGCGCCTTTATTCTTTTAAGGCATCTTACCAAGTCTTCCACCGATAAAGCCATCTATCGTGGCACCGGCTCAATTGATATGACTGGGGCATGTCGCTCCGTAATATTAGTTGGAGCGGACTCGCAAGATCACGACAATCGAGCATTGATCCATATCAAATGCAATCTCGCTAAAACGGGAGTGTCCCAAGGTTTTAAACTGGAGGATGGAACTTTTACTTGGACAGGTGAATCCGAACTAACGGCAGGTGCCGTACTCCGAGCCGAAAGAAGCCCAGAGTCTTCCAATTCCTCACTTGAAGAGGCTAAAGAAGTGATTAGTTCAGCCTTACAATCAGGTGAGAGACCTCAATCCGAAATCGAGGAAATAGCGAAAGGGCACGGCATTTCAAATGGTACGCTCAGACGCGCCAAAAAGGAATTAGGAGTGATTCCAAGGCGAGCCCCAGAGCCAGGAGGGGGCAGGGGCAATGGCAAATGGTGTTGGCGACTCCCTGCTCTGCCTAACCCAGTAGGCACCCCTACCAATGGCATCCATAACTCTCAGGAATGCCCTAGGCCGAATGCTTCGGCTCTATTTGATATACGGCCCTCTTACAAACCAGAGGATGATGATTGGTTCTGATGTCGATGGCCGTAACGTAAAGGATGACTTTCGAGACATCTTTCCAATTCTAGTGATCAAGATGATTAAGGTGCTCAAATTGTAGGTGCCTAGAAAATGAGCACCTTAATCATCGCTTCGATCATCACAACATTTTGTCCGAGTGAGTTTATGAAGAACGTCATCCCATAAAGGTAGAATTTCGTGACGAATTCAACGTCTTCTTTAAAGATTTATGAGCAATCAAGTTTGACTTACAGCGTTAAATCACATAAATTAGGAGCATTTCGTGGAATCAAATAACTTTAAATTAATCCCTATTGATGAACTGTGTCGAGAATACAACTTAAGTAAGTATTCGATTTACTCTCTAATAAAAAACGATCCGACCTTTCCCTGCATCAATATTGGACCCAGAAAAAATTATCGTATTCCTTATGGACTCTTTATGGGTTGGCTGGAACAACGACTTAAGGAGCGGCACTACTACGAGTTTAAAGTCCCTACGGCTGAGCAACTATATAAAACGGGTAGGAGCTAAAATCCATGAATTCAGGAATTGTTAATTCAAGATTATTAACTCTGCGTCAAAAGACTCCGTGCGTTGGGACATTGATAAAGCTTCACCTAGAAGAAAATCCCAAGTCCAAATTCAGAGACCGAAAAAATACCTTCGTGGCTTTTTGTAACGCTTTTAGTCATCAGAAGGTAACTCACTTGACCCCATCCGCTCTCAGAGCTTGGATCTTGGCTCTAAAAGAAAGAAAAAATTACTCCGATCGAAATATGAACCATATCAAATCGGACCTGAACTATTTCTTCAACTTCCTGGTCAAAAAGGACTACCTGCCAAAGAACCCCTTGAGTGAGATCAAATTCAGTCGCAAGTACTCGCTGAAGCGAAACCGCATCGTCATGTCCCATAATGAGATTATGGCCGCACTGGATGCAACTAAGGCCCATAGTCATGATGTCGTGTACCCCTTTATCTTTACCCTAGTCCATACTGGGGCCAGAAGGGAGGAGGTCCGACTTCTGAAGTGGGAGCATCTCGATTTTGAAACAGGATTAATGACTTTTAAGAAAACTAAAAGCGGATTGGACCGGAGCATCCGAATGGGGCCCAGTCTTTTGGTTTTTCTCCAGTTACTCCCAAGGCGGGGGGATTTTGTTTTCATGAATCAATTTGGCTGGTTGCTCAGTCGGGAACAGATTGATGACACGATTGCCGCTGCCCAAAAGAAGAATCCCAAAATGAAAAACTGGAGATGCCATGATCTTCGCCACAGTTTCGCCTATAATTTTCTGACTAAGGGTGGAGATATGTACGCCTTGCAAGCGATTTTGGGCCACAAATCAATCCAGCATACAGTTGACTTTTACGGCAACTATAAAGCATGTGACGTTCGTAGCGTGAGTCCCTATGAAGTGTGAGTGCTCCATTCCTTTTTATCCGGGAGGAGTTTCATTTGCAACTCCTGTTCCTCACCACATTCTTTTCAGCAGGGACTACAGATTGGGTAGTTAGAGCTATCAGCCACTCTTGGCAAACCTTTTTGACAAAACTAGCAGACCCGACGAAGGTCCGCTGGATTGCTCGTTTTTCGCTTCATAGGTACGGCCTCCCATCCTCTGTATTTTAAAGTATCATTTCTTTATTGTTTTAATCAACTAAGGTTGGCAGTCCATTTTTTAAGCCTACGAAGCTCAAACTGATTAAGGTGCTCAAATTCCAGGCACCCAGGAGATGAGCATCTTAATCAGACTAAAGATTTTTTTAAGCGTGCCAATGAAATTGCACGCTGGCCTCAGCTGTAATTTCCGAACTGGGGAACCAGCCGTTTCGACAACTAGCGCAGCCAGCCTGCAGTTACCTCACTCGTAAGAGTGGGAGAAAATACTACATTATCCTTTTTAGGATAAGCATTCAAATATCTCAGGGCCTCAGCATGTCCGCGTCTACAGAAGTCTGTAAATGACTCCGTCTTCTGTCTATCGGAGACATACCAGTTATCGTAGGTATACGAAAGCTCGCCATGTTGTATTAATAATACGTCTCCACCTAAGATCGCAAATTGGCTTGAAATCGGATGCTCTAAAAACTTAAGAAAATCTTCCCTTGTCCAAGCAAATCCCGAAACATTTAGGGAACTTAAGCTTATTTTTTTTAATTCAAATTCTTCTGGCAATTGCTTTTCCATTTGATTCAATCCTTACTTTTTTGGGACAAATAATCTATGGTTTACGGTGACTCCGTCAGGTTCAATGATCCATTCAAAATGACCATCCCTATTCATGTAACCACCTTCTAATTCGATCTTTGTTCTAGGGATACCGTCACCGCCTGTAATCGTCGATCTTTTACCCAAACCAGCAAAGTTATCCACTTCATCAGGAAATCCGTGAAAGTCGCCCCGCTTGACCTGACCTTCGACTCGATTTGTATACTTCACTTCCTTTAAAGGATTTTTCGAAAAATTGTTCAGCCCTTGTGGTGTTTTAATACTGGCTTGCTCTAACTTAACTAAGCCGTGCCCCGCAGAATCAAAAACCCTTGCCTCACTATAAGCTGCACCCATCTCTTGCACAGCATGCGCCCCACCACAATTGTGAACTAAAACTCCTTCTGCATAGTAGGTATGGGTCGACTCCACTTCAAAATTAAAGACAGGAAATTTTCCGTCTTCACCCCGAATCTCATCCACTCTGACTGTATCGCCGTCCAGGGTTTGAAGTTCATCCCCCTTTTGTAACGATTGCGCCTCTACCCATCGATTTACCGCCGGGAGATAAAACGGATGATTGTCGGTGGCTCTCAAAGTTTTCTCGCCGATGGTGAGAATTAGCAGGTGATCTGCCACATGGTGAAATATTCTCTCCACTCTTCGACATTCACGAGCTTGAGATGCCATATTATAGCTTTCAACAAAATCCCCTTCCCGAATCGATTCAATAGGAGTCGATTGATTATCGCTCAGGCAAATAGCAGTCTCGCCCGGAAAGCATGCTCCTTTTACTGCTCGATGCACCCCTATTTGAATTCCCCCGCCTAATATCATCTCAGGAACAGGATCTTCTTCCACGGGTAAGTCGGTTCGATGATTCGGAACTCTATGAAGATTCGGAGCAAGATGAGGCAGAGTCCGAGGATCTGTCTGGACAGTAACATTTCCATCAGCCCCTAGTTTGACTTGAATGGTACCGTTTTTAAATCCTTTTTCAATTTCTGCTTGGCGTGCTGCCTGGACTTGATCGGTATCAAATTCAGTCATAGGAGCAGATTCTCCTAAAGGTGCAACTCCGTTTTCAGCTAATTCCCTATAATCGAATGAGAGGGGCTTCTGCTGTCCTGACTCTTCAGGAGGGGTGTTCAAATTTGCCCAGATTTCGCCCCATTGTTTGTCCAAAGTAACTTCAAAATTGTTTGCAAGCGCTGTTTGAGCACCACCTTGGGCTGAAGCAACACCCGTAGCACTTCCGGTAAGCAGCCCTGAAAGAGCCCCGGTTAAGCGGGCAAGATTGGAAATATCTGCTTTCTTGGAATCAAAGATGATTTTTCCTTCATCCTTAGTCAACGGCCGACCCAGTTTGGCCTCTTGCTTGTGCTTTTCCGCTTGCAGATCATCCGTCAAGGGACCTCGCAACGTTTCAGCAACTATTTCAGAGATCATCGCGCCCGTTGCTGCTCCAGCAGCCGCTGCTCCGACATCTTGATTAAGGGCGGCAGCTCCGAGTGCAGCAAAACCAGCGGCCGATCCGCCGTGTGCTAACTTATGGATAGCACGATCAAGGGGATCCTTTTGATGAGCAAAATGAGTCCCAATGCGATCCGCAACATATCCTGACCCAGTTTGACTCACAAACTGAACCCCAGCGCTTTTAAGTGCATCTTCCAGATTCTGTTCACCGAAAGCAAGCCTTGCTCCCATACTCACACCCGATTGAGCGCCTGCGTTTTCCACTCGTCTTAAAAAATCCGAAATTTCCGCTGTCTCCTGGGCACCCTGCACTTCATAGAGCGTTCCAGCAGTCACTGCAGAAGTGATCATGCCTTTGAGTGTTTCTGCAGAAAAAGTTTTAGTGAAAATATCTCCAGGACTTTGTTGTGCCAGAATTCCCAGGACCAGCTGGGTAGCTACTTTAGCCGTCAATGAGGAAATTGCAGCACTCGTCATCGCTCCTGCAAGGCTAGCTGCTTTCAAACTCATTCCAGCAGCTGCAACACCTCCAACACCCCCAGTTGCAATGGATGCAGCAATTGCTACAACTGCAATGAGGGCCGGCCCCGGAGCGGAAATCGATTCCTCTTTCCGATGATGAAATTCTTCTAAAAGATGAGTAACAACTTCCACTTTGTCACGGTCAAATTCGAGATGCTCGATGTAATCGAGAACCTGGCCCTGAACTTGTTGGAATTCCATTCTCTGAGCATTGACCTTAACCTTGCCCTTGATCTTCGCTTGAACGAAGGTATCATGCTGTTCTTCCAAGCTATCTGCGGTGACCCAAAAAGCGTTTTCACTTTTCTTGCTCTTTTTTTGCTGATAGGATTTTTTGCCCAAAAGCCATTTTACTTTTTCAGCATCAATCGTAGTCTCAGGAGCATCCAATTCAGGTGCCTCGAGCGTCACCTCCTTGGCTTTCATGCTCGTTGTTTTTTTGGCTTTTAGCCGAGCACCCA
>CAIYTD010000228.1 GCA_903928955.1 Oligoflexia bacterium
AATAAAGAGAAGGCGCATCTCGAATATCATCCGTTCCAGGCTTAAAAGAAAGACCCCATAAAGCAATTTTTTTCCCCTCTAAATACCCTTCAAAATGTTGCTTTATTTTATTGAAAAATCTTTCTCGTTGAAATTGATTTGTTGCTTCAACTGCTTTGAGAATTTTCATATCCTCGCCCAAAGTAGCTGCAGCGTGAACCAATGCACTCACATCTTTTGGAAAACAAGAACCGCCATAACCTAATCCAGAATAAATAAAAGAATTTCCAATACGAGGATCAGACCCAATCCCTTGCCGGACAGATTCAATATCTGCCCCTACTTTTTCACAAACTCGAGATAATTCATTCATGAAAGATATTTTAGTAGCTAACATTGCGTTAGCTGCATATTTAGTCATTTCAGAAGAAAATAAATCCATGAAATGCAACGGATTACCACTTCTCAAGAGGGGATCGTAAAGCCTTTTCATGAGTTTTTGTGCTCGTTCAGAATGGCAGCCAACCACAACACGACTCGGCTTCAGACAATCTTCAATGGCTGTCCCTTCTTTCAGAAATTCCGGGTTAGAAATCATATCATACTCCAGTTTGGCCCCGCGCTGCTTTAAAATTGAGTCTATAACCGCTTGAACTCGAGCACAGGTTCCAACCGGAACAGTAGATTTCATCACTACAGCCCGATAGCCCAACATAAAAGCCCCAATGGTCTCAGCAACTGAAAAAATATATTTCAGCTCTGCACTTCCATCTTCTCGAGGTGGGGTCCCGACGGCTAGAATCAAAACATCCGATTCTGCCACTGCTCTCTTCAAATCCGTTGTAAAATGAAGCCTTCCAGCCTTGATATTAGACTGAATCAGTTGCTCTAAACCAGGCTCATAAATGGGGGAACGTCCCTGAGTTAGTTGGTTGACCTTATTTTCATCTATATCAGCACATAGAGTTTCATTACCCATATCAGCAAAACAAACTCCAGTGACCAAACCTACATACCCTGCACCAAAAACGGATATCTTCATGAGATTTTTTTAGCATAAATAGCCTCTAGATCCAATTTTTACGTAATCCTATACACAAGCTAAAATTTTATATGCTATATAAAATGACCACGGAGTCTTTTTATGCGAGGAAAGAAATTTTTCATCATTGGCGGCGCGGGTTTTATTGGCAGCCACTTTACAGATCGTCTGCTTTCTAGTCCTCAAATAGAAACAGTAACCCTTTTCGATAACTTCTCTTCAGGACGCGAATGGCACTACAAGCATCATGAGAAAGACCGACGCCTGCGAGTCATTCGTGGTGACGTAAAAGATCTTGCTGCCCTGACAAAAGCAATGACTAACCATGAAGTAGTCATCCACCTTGCCTCCAATCCAGACATTGCCCGAGCGGCAATTGAACCTGACATTGACTTTCGCGAAGGCACCTATTTGACTTCCAATGTAGTCGAAGCCATGAGAATTACAGGTACCCGTCGCATACTTTATGCTTCTGGAAGCGGCGTTTATGGCGATATCGGGGAGGTGGAAGCAACAGAAAATTACGCTCCTCTCATTCCTATTTCAACCTATGGAGCCAGTAAATCTGCCGGCGAAGGATTGATTTCTAGCTACTGCTATATGTTTGATATCACAGCATGCTGTTTTAGATTTGGAAATGTAGTTGGACCTCGCCAAACTCACGGCGTCGGTTTTGATTTTGCCAAGCGCTTACTTGAAGATCCTGACACCCTAAAAATCTTAGGGGATGGGAGCCAAAGTAAATCTTATATCCATATTTTTGATGTGGTAAATGCCGTATTGACAGCAAATGAAAAAACAACCGAATCCTTTCAAGTCTATAATGTGGCTACAGGAGATTATATTACTGTAACTGAGATTGCTGACCTTGCTATCGAGTGCTGTGGCATTAAAAAAGGGCAAACTCAATTAGAATACTCTGGAGGAAAAAGAGGATGGAAAGGGGATGTGCCCATTGTTCGACTCAATACGGACCGCATTAAAAAAATCGGCTGGGCATGCCAACGCACCTCAAAAAAAGCCCTGATGGAATCTATTCAATCCATGATTGAAGACATCAAAATGGGACGCATGAGCGAACCACTCAAATAAACTCGTCCAAGGAAAGTGAAACTTTTGAACCCCATCCAAAACCACCAAGATCCAAATGTTGTTCTGTGCATCCCTGATCAAGATGTTGAGTTCCCCGAACTTACCATCTGCGTACCTGCATTAAATGAAGAGCTCACTATAAAAGATTTTATTGATTGGTGCCATGAGGGACTGAGAAGTGCTCATATCCAAGGCGAGATTCTCATTATAGATAGCTCAAACGACCGAACTGCCGAGATTGCACTCTCTCAAGGCGCAAGGGTTTTAAAAACTCCCAAACGAGGATTAGGACGAGCTTATATTGATGCTTTACCTCATATTCGAGGAAAGTTTATCATCCTAGGCGATTGCGATTGTACGTATGATTTTCGCGAACTCAAACCATTTGTCGAGCGCTTTAAAGAGGGCAATGAATTTATTATGGGCTCTCGATTTCATGGCTATATTGAGCCTGGTTCCATGCCGCCACTCCACCAATATTTAGGCACGCCCATCACAACTTGGATCTTAAACAAGATTTACTCGAGTCATTTCAGCGATATTCATTGTGGAATGAGAGGTATTACCCAAAAAGAATTTTTAAGAATGGATCTAAGATCTCAATCCTGGGAATACGCATCTGAAATGGTACTAAAATCTGTCCATATGGGTCTCAAAACAGCGGAAGTTCCTATTCGTTTCTTAAAGGATCGAGAGGGTCGACTGAGCCACCATAAACGAGAAGGCTGGTTCTCTCCATGGAAAGCAGCTTGGATCAATCTGCGGGCTATGTTCATTTTTGGGGCAGATTTTTTTCTCTATAAACCAGGGCTGGTTCTCCTTTCTCTAGGAAGCGTCCTTATATTTGGTCTCTCTCTAGGCCCAGTTCATATAGGAATGATCACATTTTCGCTCTACTGGATGTTGCTTGGCTTGACACTGGCAGTACTCGGAATTCAATGTTTATATATGAGTATTTTAGCTGATCTCTTTTTTGATTTTAGTGGGGAAAACGCAAAAAAATGGCTACGCCGATTCTCTTATGACCGTATGGTTTTGAGCAGCTTTATAATGGGTTTGATCGGGATCACTTTTATCACCCCCCTCATCTCACATTACCTGGAATATCATTACAGTCTTCCAACTATTGACTGGGCGAGTCACCTTGCAGTTGTTGGAATTTTTTTCATCATCACTTCCTTTATGACTTTTACTTTTACTCTTTTACTGCACGCTACTCAAGTCGCCACAAGGAAGCCCCAGTGAATAGATCTATTGACATCAGATCCAAATCTTTTGGACAAACAGAAGCTCTTACTCGGGTGGACCGCTTTGGCGTTTGGCTTTCCGCTTACCAAATTCACCGCTGGATTCCATCATTTGAGAACTTGAACCTAGGTGACTTTGGCTGTGGATTTCATGCAAGATTTACACAGACTGTACTTCAAAAAGTGAAAAGCGCAGTATTGATAGATGTTGCTCTATCGGAAAAGTTCAAAACCCTTTCAAACGTTCGTGCTATCGAAGGAACTCTACCCTCGGCATTATTAGGTGTTCCGACTAAGAGCTTGAATGTTATTCTCTGCATGTCTGTTCTTGAGCATCTCTGGGATCCACTCCCTACTCTAAAAGAATTTAAAAGGATTCTTGTACCGGGGGGTGTATGTCTTTTAAATGTTCCTTCGTGGCGTGGAAAATGGTTTCTGGAGTTTTCAGCGTTCCGACTCCAGCTCAGTCCAAAAAGCGAAATGGATGACCATAAAATGTATTATGATGTCAAGGATTTCTGGCCTCTTCTCGTCCAAAGTGGATTTAAACCATCGTTAACTCGGTGCTTCAAACATAAATTTGGAATGAATACATTTGCTATATGCCAGGAAGATAAATAAAATTCGAATAACAATATAGAACACCCATCAAATCTCATTGAGATCCATATTTTCAAGAGGAAAAATGATTCAAGCTCCAAATAACAATTTTTTATCTAAAGACAATTGGAATGACCACTGGAAAACGAAGGCAGAATCAGCAACTGCAAATCCAGCTCAAGATTATCGCAGAAAAATTATTTTTAAATCCTTAAAACTCGATCAAGTAAAAGGTCCCGTTCGAGTCTTGGATATAGGCAGTGGCCAAGGTGATTTCACACTCCAGCTTCAATCGGCACGACCCGATGCTGAGATTTTAGGCCTAGAATTAAGTCAATCAGGAGTCGAAATTTCTCAAAAAAAAATTCCAACTGCTACCTTTATTCAGCAAGATTTATTAAAATACGCAGTACCCCAAAATCCTTTTAAAGAATGGGCACAATTCGCAGTATGCTCTGAAGTTCTAGAGCACGTAGAGGAGCCTCAAAAAATACTCACCCACATTCGCCCCTATTTGGCGCCGAAATCAATTCTAGTTATTACAGTCCCGGGTGGCCCAATGTCCACTTTTGATAAACATATTGGTCATCGAAAACACTTTCAGCGATCTGAACTCGAGGAACTTGTTCAGAAAAGCGGATTTTCCATTGAAAAAATTTCTTGCTCTGGATTTCCTTTTTTCAATCTTTACCGAATGATTGTTATCTTAAGAGGGAAAAAACTCATCCAAGACGCAGCAACTCCAAAAAAGAAAATGCCGCTACTTGCGCGATTTTTCATGATTCTTTTTTCTAAGCTTTTTCAATTCAACTTAGATCATCATTCTCTGGGATGGCAGATCATCTGCGTTGCTCGCAAAAAGGACTAAAAATTGAATAAAAAAATAAATCTGAAAAAGCGAGTTTTTTTCTCCTCTAGAATCCTCGGTTTTTTTTCCGCTAACGCAATTGCTGCTCTCATCCTCTTCTTTATTCAAAAAAAAATTTGCTACCTCCCATTAAATAGCAAAACAGATGTCATTGGTTACCCCATCCATCAGAATTTTAATATCAATCTTATTTTTTATCGCTATTATTACATACCTCTGCTCCTGCCCTTTTTAGCCATCGCCATTTGGCTCCTACCTATTTTTAGAACTGTTTTTTCTCATCCAAAAGAAACAAAAAAAACTGATTTTTTAATTAAAAAATCGGTATCGTTACAAAATAAAAAAGAAAAAATTTATTCAAGGCTGAAACAAATAACGGTAGGACTCACGCTTTCCCTGATCTTCATTAACCCTTCCTATCCGCTTTCTCATTCTTTCTATCTCCAGCGCGTTCTTATTATTGGGATTTATCTTTTACTCGTCCATCTCATAGCTCAACCAACCCAAAGAATTTTTCTTCAAAAATTTTCCACTTCAGAGACCCTCTCGTTCATCAACTCACTCTTCACTCCTTTCACGGTACTTCCCCTTTGGATAGTATCTCAATCGACTCGAATCATTGAGAATGGAGCCAATGGAGTGAGTAAAATAGTTTCTTTTCCTTGGATTCACCCTTTTTTTATGGGAATTCTTTTGATTTGCGTAGCTGCCTTCAGTTTCACTCGAATACGGTTAGCGCTTCGAACTCATCGAGTCACTGAAATCGAAACCCAACTCGTGCTCCTTATTCCCCTTTCCATTTTACTTTTCCTCATTCATTCAGGAAATTATGGCGAACTTGGCGGCCTTGATCTTTTCCACCATGGAGAAACGCTTGCCTCTGCTCATTTATTGGCAAAAGGCTACTTCCCGTGGAAAAATATTTTCTTTATTCATGGCTTATTAGAAGATCCTATCAAATCACTAATAGGCATGTTACACATCCAAAATACAGCTTGGGGAGCTCTTGCCGCCCAGGGATTCTATCTTGACCCTCTTTATTCGGTTCTACTTTACCTTTTTAGCATTGGACTCTTTGGAATCCACCCTCTATACCCTCTGACTATCAGCTTTCTTCTCCCTTTTAGCCTTCCTAAGCTCTTTAGCCATGTTCATTTTAGATTTATTTTAAATCCACTAGTAATTTTTAGTTTTTTTCTACTCATAAAAGATAAAAAAAAATGGCAAGTTTTTCTTTTCAGTTTTTTTCTTATTTTTCAATCTATTATCGCGCCTGAGTCGATTTTTAATATCCCTTCATTCGGCATCACCCTTCTCTGTTTTGAAATTTATCATTGGGGCAAGAAAAAAAAAATGCGAGACAACTTAAGTCTCACACTTCAAACTTCGATCTGGTGCCGTTGGCGCCCGCG